>JANMVS010000112.1:0-20113 GCA_031392885.1 Verrucomicrobiota bacterium | reverse complement strand
GCCGTGCGCGCGAAAAAGGTGATATTGCAGACCGGTTCGCAGCAGCGTTCGGAAAAGCCATTTTTCGCCTTCCGCAAGGCGAGCGAACTGGTGCGCAACGGCCGCCTGGGCAAATTGCGCGTCATCCGCATCGGCGTGGGCATCGACCAGCCGAGCGGCAAGAAACCGGCGCCGATGCCGGTGCCGGCGACCTTCGACTACGACCGCTGGCTCGGGCCGGTGGCGGAGCAACCCTACATGGAAGGCCGCGTGCATCCGCAGAACTCCATCGGCGGCCGGCCCGGCTGGATCACGACCGAGGATTTCGGGCTCGGCATGATCACGAACTGGGGCGCGCATCACATCGACATCGCCCAATGGGCCATGGGCCTGGAACTCGGCGGACCGGCAACGATCAACGCGCAGGCCAACTTCATGCAGGATGACCAGTGGACCGTGCATCACAACTACCACATCGAACTGCTGTATCCGAACGGCGTGCAGGTGATCCTCGACGACAAGTTCGAGAACGGCCTGCACTTCGAAGGTGACGCGGGCACGATCTTCTGCGCGCGCGGCTCGGAAAAAGTTACCGCCAGCGACCCGAACGCGCCGGCCCCCGGCCCGGGTCCCTTCCGCGTCAGCGACGACAAGCTGCTCGCCCCCTTGGAGCCGGGCGAAACGCACTGGATGCCCAGCCCCAATCATTATCTGAACTGGCTGGAAAGCATCGCCGCCAACCGCGACCCGATTGCCCCGGTGGATCAGGCGGTCAAGAGCGTCCAGACCTGCAGCGCCGCATGGATCGGCATGAAGCTCGGCCGCCCGCTGCAGTGGGATGCCGCCACGGAGTCGTTCGTCGGCGACGGGCAGGCGAACGCGATGCGCGGCCGGGCGGCCCGCAGCCCCGAATACGATCTGGGCCGCGTGATGAAAAACGCTGGGCTGGCGTAGATGCCGGGCCGGCTGATCACCTTTCCCGATAGATTACTTTCCGTTCGGCCAGCCGGGCGCGGATGAAATCCCAAGCCCCCGCTTGCTGGCCGATGTACTCGGGCGGGCAGATGCCTTTGCGGGTGAAGCGACCTTCCGCGACGAGCCGGACCACGGCGGTGCAGGTGTACCCGGTGGTGCGAGCCATGCTCGTGGTCATGGTGGCGGGATCGTAGTAATCGAGCAACTCCATCACTCGCTTCACCGGTTGCCCGCCCCGCCGTCCTTCCACGGTGATGCGCATGATGGTGAGGTCCGCTTCATCCTCCCGATAAGTCCACTGCGGGAACAGCAGGGCGCTGGTCACATCCAGGGGCACCACGGACTGGCCGTTCACCGGGATGGGCTGCTTCGAAAAAAATCCGACCTCCCGGAACACCCGCATGAGTTCGATGTGGCCGGGGTAGCGGAGGGTCTTTTCCTTCATGTCGGGTACGCCGGGAAAAGTGTGCAGCACGCTGCGCAGGCCGTCGGTGTTGAAGGACTCCAAGGGGCCGATCCCTACAAAGTCCAAAATTTCCGGTTCGGACAGGGCCGGCAAGGTGACCAATCTTCCCTCCCTCACATAGCGGGCCGGACGGGTGTACTCTTCGATGACATCGATGGGGGAAAAGCCCGCCTTGTACTCGAAGGGCCAGCGGCGGTCCACGGGGAGCCCTCCCACCAGGCATTCAAAACGCGTCACGGTGTCCAGCTGCCGCGCGGTGTCGCCCAGAATGATGTTACCACAACCCGGCGCCACGCCGCAGTCCACGATGGCGGTGAGATTTTGGGCTTTCGCCAAGCCATCGAGCAGGAAGCAATCCTCATCGAAGAAGCTGAGATCGACGAGGGTCTTGCCCGCTTCCAACACGGCTTGCGCGGTCGCGAAGCCCATAAAGCCGGGCACTGCGCCCACCACGATATCCGCGTCCGCCACGGCCGCCTTGACCCCCGCCGCCGCGGCCAGGTCCGCCTCCCGGGTGGCCAGCCCGAAGGACCGCATCCGGCCGAGGGCGTCCGGAAATTTGTCTGTCACCGTCACCTTGAAATCCGGGGCGAGATCCCGCGCGATGGCGCCGCCCACCCGGCCCGCGCCCAAGACAACCACATGCTTCATAGGGCGACAGCAGACGTCACCGTTCAGCTTTTGGCAAGCTGCGCCGTGCGCTGAGCCGGGCTCAGGCCGTTGCGTGGTTGCGCTGCCGTTGAAAAGACCGCACCAAATGGTGGCACCCGGCCGCGGGCCACCTTACTCAATGCGATGGTCCCCGCTAAGATTCACGTCATGAATCATGACCCTGGTGAACGCGAAGCCTCGGTCCCCGGCGTCGAGGGCGAGCCTCGGCCCGACAACCGGTTGCCAGCCGTCATGTCTTCCGCGCGGGCCGGTAAAGATCCCCGGAGCGAGCTCCGGGGCATTTCAAACCCGCGGGCGGGGTTGCCATCAGCCCGGATGCCATGGCGCCTACCACGGCCGGACGAATCTCTGAACATTCTGGGGCTTCGCTGGAGAGCAAAGTGTGAAATATCCGGGCTAGTGGTACGTCACCTTGTCCTTGGCATCGAGGGTGAGGACGCCCCGCTGGATCAACTCGGCCAGCAGCTGGTTCTGTCCTCCCTCGTCCAGTTTGCCGCCAAAGGCCGTGTTGATGTGGGCCAGCAGGCGGGCTTTATTTTTGGGCCGCGGCGCCGAATTGTTTTTTAACCGGGCGCTGAGTTTCTCGAGTCGCTCCTCCCCGGCGGTCGCTGAGATCGGTCCCGCCGTCTTTACTGACGGACTCGCTTTGAGCGGCGGCGCCCCTTTCACCGGGCTGGGCTTCTTGGGCTTGGGCAGGAAAGGCAGGCCGGCGAAACTATCGCACCGCCCCACAGCGTGGCCCTTGCTGGTGAGGTGCGCAATCATTGGCTCGAAATCCTTGTCCTTGGAAACGATGTGGAACTGCGCGGCCGGAACCCGCTGAATGGCCTGCCCAAGGTAAAAGGCCAGGGTCAGGTCGAGCGCATTGTGCCCGGAGGCCCCGATCTTCACCAGCTCCACCTGGGCGGCCAATTGGTGAATCTGTTCCACCAGCGCAAAGGCCACCTTCCCCTGATTCTTCCCGATCAGCAGCGTGACATGGACCGGCTTCCCCGCCACCACCCCCAGATCGACCGTCGGAACATTCTCAAAGTCCACAAAAACGAAATGAGCGAAAACACTCGGCATGCGGGCGAGCGTTGGGCCAGCCCCACCCTGCGTCAAACGCCAAGCCGGCAGTCAATGCGGCCGATGTGGTGGGAGCGAGTATGCTCGCGATTCAGAGGTGGTTGTGGCGCAAGCAAGCTCGCTCCCACCTTTTCATCCACGTCGTAGCCGCTCACTCGGCCCTGCAACCCACCCAAAGTGGTGAACATTGTCGAACCGCTCAGGGTCCAGGACAAGTTCAGGGTTATCTCAAACCCGCGGGCGGGTCGCCCGCGCTCCAGGCTGCTCTTAGGAGCCACGGCGACCTCGCCGTGGAAATTCATCCCGCCGGCTGGACGGGCGATTCAGTCGGACCTCATTGCCGCGACCTGACTTCGGCGAGTCGACCCAGGTTTTTTCAGCTGATCAGCAGCAAACGCGGCGGCTGGCCGGGCCGGGTTTCGGGCGCGCGATGGATGCACGGCGGGACCGGACTGCCAGGCCAGTCCAGGGCGATGCGCCAGAGGTTGCCCAAGCCAAAGGAAAAAGGCCGCGCCGACGGGACGGGGGCATAGTGGAGGTCATAGCAATTTTCATTCAGGAATTCGCGGAAGCCGTCGTTATCTTCTCCGCCGTAAAACTTGAGCAGTTCGGCGCGGGTGGCGGGAACGTCCACACGCCGCTGCGCCTCGTCGTTGCGCAGGCCCTCGCTCGCCGGCCCGTGATAAGTGCAAAGCCAGGTGTCGGCCTCGATCGGTGCGCTGTCGGCATGGAAGGAGAATACATCCGTGGCCACGGGTCCCGGCTGCTCGTCGCGGGGATAGCCGTTGATGCAGTTGAGGACGGGGTCCCGCCCGTGTTCCCGCAGCCGTCGCTGGTCGGTGAGGAGGATCTCAATGGCTACTCGGCCCGCCGCACTCACCGGAAGGGCTTGGAGTCGCGCGTCGTCGAGGGTGGTGATCCCCTCGCTCCCCACCAACTGGGCCCCGACTTCGCCGAAATCGCCCGACAGCGTACGCGGCCAGCAGAGCGCATTGACTCCGCCGGCGAACGGGGTGGTGACCAGTTCCGAGAAACTCTGCACCACCTTGATGCGGGTGTAGCCGGAAGGCCTATTCGACGGGCTCAGGGCAGGTAGAGTCATTGGAACCACACCAACGTCTATTGCTACTGGTCCGGTCATGGCGAGCAGTCCCGCTGGGTGTAACTCCTCGCGGTGACATTATGCCGACGTACTCTGCCTATTGCTTCCGCTTCCCTGCTTGGCCGTGCCGGATCATTGGGTTGCATCTGCCGGCGGGTCTGGCATGGTGCCCGCAGATTCTTTCACCCCCCATCGACATGAAATCCCTCCGCCTCCCCACCCTCGCCGTGGCCACGCTGGCTGCGGCCCTGGCCGCCTCCGCCGAGCAGTTCAAAGCGCTGCTCTTCACCAAGACCGCCGGCTGGCACCACGACTCCATCAACGCCGGGGTCACCGCCATCCAGGGCCTCGGCAAGCTCCACGATTTCGACGTCTTCTGGACGGAGGATGCCAGCCGGGTGATGAACGACAAGGAACTCGCGAAGTACAAGGTCGTGATCTTCCTGCTCACCACCGGCGATGTGCTCAACGACGAGCAGCAGGCGGCGTTCGAGCGCTTCATCAAGGGCGGCGGCGGCTTTGTCGGCATCCACAGCGGCGGCGCCGACACCGAGTACGACTGGCCGTGGTTCAACCAGATGGTCGGCCGTCAGTTTCACATCCATCCGGCGGTGCAGACGGCCGTCATGAAGGTGGAGGACTACAACTTTCCCGGCATGGACCGTTTCGCGAAGCGCTTTCTCTTCACCGAGGAATGGTATGAGTTCGGCGCGGCCAAGTCGGACAAGCTGACAGTCCTGCTTTCCGTGGACGAGAAAACCTATCACCCCGAGGCCAACTGGGGCGCGAAGCAGGGCAAGGGCATGGGCGCCTTCCATCCCATCAGCTGGTACCAGAACTACGACGGCGGCCGCGCCTTCTACACGGCGCTTGGTCACCTGCCCGCGACCTACAGCGACGCCGCCTTCCTGCACCACGTCTACGGCGGCATCTACTGGGCCGCCACCGGCAACCTCTTCAAGGCGGAGTAAGGCGCCTGCTGCACGTTCTGATATTTATGACCGGGGTGCCCGGTCATAAATGCCTTGTTATCGCGAGGACCACAGCCGTGGTCCCGCCTGTCATCCGTATGGATGGCATCCTTCGTCTTCGGTTCACTCAGCGAAGGATGGTGGGCCCACTCGGACTTGAACCGAGAACCAAAGGATTATGAGTCCTCTGCTCTAACCATTGAGCTATAGGCCCAGACTACCGGGCGGAGCATGGAGCAGGTAACACGGAGCGGGGAAGTCCAAAGTTCCGGGGGGGGTAGGTAGACGGAGGATCGGTAGACGGAGGACGGAGGACAAAAACCGGTTCGTCCACTCACTGGCGCTCCCGGCTGCGACCTGCCCGATCCGGCTCATACCAATCTCCTCAAGCTTCTGCACTCTACACCAAGGCCACCAAGATCACGAAGGCTCGCCTCTGCTCGGGAATTTCTCTGCGGGTTTTGCGATCTTCGTGTAAAAGCATTGTGGTCGTTTGGTATCAGGCGGCGGGATCGGCCATGAACTGACGCGGAGTGCGAATGCGAATGCCGGCATGCGTTTTGAGGATGAGCAAATCCTTATCTCCAGTGATGATGACCTCGGCTGACGCCGCCAAGGCCGTGGCGAGCACGAGGTCGTCATCCGGTTCGCGGCAGGTCCCGGGCACCAAAATAGTTCCAAAAGTGAAAAAAAGGAAATTCTCGGACGGCGCGCCCGGCGGTCACGCCCTACCTTTCGAACAAAAATGCGCCCGCTATGCCAGGATGGTCTCGATGCGGGCGAGCTCGGCGGCGGCAAGCGCGGGCTGGGTGAGGCCGCCGTGGATGTCGTCGAGCTGCGCGACCTTGCTGGCGCCGATGAGCACGGTGGTGATCTCCGGACGGCGCAGCAGCCAGAGCGTCGCGAGCTGCGCGAGGGTGGCGCCGCGGGCGACCGCGACCTCGTTGAGCGCGCGGACCTTAACGAGCACCTCGGGCGTGATGCGCTCAGCCTTCAGGAAAACTCCGGATTTGACCGCCCGAGAATCGGCGGGGAGCCCCGCCAGGTACCGGTTGGTCAACAGGCCCTGCGCGAGCGGCGAGAACGGGATGCAGCCCGCGCCAACTTCGGTGAGCGTGGGGAGCAACTCTGGCTCCACCCAGCGGTTGAACATATTGTAGACCGGTTGGTGGATGAGCAGCGGCACGCCGAGACTGCGCAAAATGGCCGCGGCCCGGCGCGTCTGTTCGGCGTTGTAGTTGGAGACCCCCGCGTAGAGTGCGCGGCCCGAGCGCACCGCGTCGGCCAGCGCCGTCATCGACTCTTCCAGCGGCGTGTCGGGATCGGGCCGGTGGTGGTAGAAAATATCCACGTAAGCGAGGCCCAGCCGCTTCAGGCTCTGGTCGAGCGAAGCCAGGAGATACTTGCGCGAGCCCCACTCGCCATAGGGCCCGGCCCACATGTCGTAACCGGCCTTGGTGGAAATAATGAGCTCGTCGCGGTGCGCGGCAAAGTCCTCGCGCAGGAACCGGCCGAAGTTCTCCTCCGCCGAGCCCGGCGGCGGGCCGTAGTTGTTGGCGAGGTCGAAGTGCGTGATGCCAAGATCAAACGCCCGGCGCAGCAGCGCGCGCTGGTTGTCGAGCGGATCGATGCCGCCGAAATTGTGCCAGAGGCCGAGCGAGACGCGCGGGAGCTTCAGGCCGCTGCGGCCGCAGCGTACATAGGGGGTGGTCTGGTAACGTTGCGGGTTCGGGGTGTAGCGGCTCATGGCCCGAGCCTTGCTACTCGGCGGGCGATGGGAAGGAAATTTGCCGGCGATGACACGCTGGCGGCCTGGGCCAAACTCAGCCAATGGGAGGCACCACGAAAAGCACCCTGGAGTGTTTTCAAACCCGCGTTGCGGGAAATCCGCTGGAGGGACGGTCTCCGTACCGTCCGGGCTGACGCACCGGCCGCCGGCCGGGTTTGCAGACTGGCTGTCACCAGCGGCCGGTGCGGAGACCGTCCCTCCCGCTGGCAACCCGTCGGAAAAATACGCGATTTCAGACGCGTCCCGAGGACTTGCCGTACCGCGATGCGGCCATCAACGATTCGGGTGGCCACGAGCGCCCGCGAGTGGTGCTTCGTCCACTTGCGGGCGCTCGTGGCTACAACCAAGCCCTACCGTGGGTGCTTGCCAAAAAAAAGCGCCGGCCCTGGCGGACCGGCGCTTCGTTTTAATTGTTTTCCGCTCAGGCCTCGTAGCCCGGCTGCGTCTTGTCGACGCCGGCCTTGGCCAGTCGCGCGTAGGCGGGCAGGCCGTTGTCGTAGGGCACGGTGACCTCGCCCTGGATCAGCGGCGTGGCGTAGCGGAAGAACTGGAAGTTCAGGCTGACGCCGTCCTCGTTGACCCACTCCTTCGGCAGCTTCTTCAAGTTGCCGATGACATCGCTCAAGGCGGAGAGCCCGGTCTCGCAGGTATAATTGTCGCCGTCGCCGCGCACGAGCGTGACGAGCTTGTCACTCTCGCCATTGACGGCGGCCTTCACGGCGGCCTGGCCGACGAGGAACGCCTCATCGGCGTCCGTCTTCGAGGAAATATGGGCGGCGGCGCGCTGGGCCACGCCGAGACGGGCAACGCGGGTCTTGGCCCCGATCTGGGATTCGACGAGGTCCTTCATGAACTCGCCGACGCCGCCGAGCTGGGCCTCGGTCGTGCCGCTTTCGACGGCGACGTAGTTGCTATCCTTGTCGACGAGGCCTTCGGCGGCGACGACGACGCAGTGCTTCTCGCGCTTCAGGACGCGGCGGACGTCATCGAGGAACTTCTCATTGCTGAACGGAACCTCGGGCAGGTAAACCAGGTGCGGCGGATCATTCGGGTGATCACGGCGCTTGGCGAGCGAGGCGCCGGCGGCGAGCCAGCCGGTGTTGCGGCCCATGACCTCGACGATGGTGACAAGGTCGCCCTGACCCAGGGCGTCGGCATCGAGCGAGAGTTCCTTGACGGTGGTGCCGATGAACTTGAGGGCGCTGCCGTAGCCGGGGCAGTGGTCGGTGGCCGGCATGTCGTTCTCGATCGTCTTCGGCAGGCCGATGACACGGAGGTCGTAGCTCTGCGCCTTCGCAAGCTCGCTGAGCTTGACGGCGGTTTCCTGCGAATCGGCGTCGCCGACGTGGAAATAGTAGCGGATGTTGTGCGCCTTGAACACGGCGAGCACGCGCTCGATCTCGGCCGGCTTCTTCAGCTTGGTGCGGCAGGTGCCGAGGGCGGCGCCGGGAGTGAAGCGGAGGCCGCGGATGGCCTGCTGCGACTCGGCGGCGAGATCGACAAAATCCTCGTTCAGGAGGCCGAGCACGCCGTTGAGCGAGCCGTAGACCTCCTCGATGCAGGAATGGTTAAGGGCCTCGGCGACAACGCCGGCGACGCTGGCGTTGATGACGGCGGTGGGGCCGCCGGATTGGCCGATCAGACAATTACCGACTAATTCTTCTGCCATGGTGTGGTGTGGTTTAAAGCTGGGAAAGAAACGAAACGAACGGTCAAAAAAGGCTGCTGCCGGAGCGCTGGCAAACCAAATCTCCCTAAATTACCGGGTCCGGCATTGGCGGGACGGGCTTCCGGCGTCCGCCGCTAGCCCGCTGAGCGCGGGCGCGGCCCGTACGGAGACGGGCCCTCCATCACTCCGCCGCGGCCGCGGCCGGAAATATTAATTTCACAACAGCTTGCCCGGACGATAGTCCGCCGCGCCCCGGAATTTTTTTGCGAGGGGCTGGACCGCCGCCACAAAGGCATCCACCTGGTGCGGGGCCGCGCCGACAAAGCGTTCATTCTGCGCCAGCACTTCCACCAGCTTCTTTTTGCCGAGCCCGACGCGTTGGTCGCCGGCCAACCGATCCAGCAGACTCGCGTCGCTTGCCGCGCCGGAGCCCTTGGGCGAAGGCGGGCCCCCGGAACGCAGCGCTTTGGCCGCAGCGAGGGCATGTTCCTTGATCGCCTCGTGCGCGGTCTCGCGCCCCGCCCCACCCCGCACGGCCTCCATCAAAATGGTCGTGGTCGCGAGAAACGGCAGGTTGCGCTCGTTCTCGGCGGCGATGGCCGACGGGAAAACCTCCAGCTGCCGGAGCACCGTGAGGAAAGTCTCGAGCAGGCCATCGAGGGCGAAAAAGGCGTCCGGCAACGCCACGCGGCGCACGACCGAGCACGACACGTCGCCCTCGTTCCATTGGTGGCCGGCGAGGCTGGCCGTCATGGCCACGTAGCCGGCGAGAATGGTCGAAAAGCCGCCGATGCGCTCGCAGTTGCGGGCGTTGACCTTGTGCGGCATGGCGGACGAGCCGACCTGCCCTTCCTGAAAACCTTCCGTCAGCAACCCGGCGCCGGCCATCAGCCGCAGGGTCAGGGCGAAGCTGGCCGCCGCTGCTCCAACCTGATGCAGCGCACTGACGACGTCGAAATCGAGGGAGCGCGGGTAAACCTGGCCGACCGCGCCGAGCGATTGCCGGAAGCCGAGGTGCTTCACGATGCGCGCCTCAAGCTGATCCACCTTCGCGGTGTCGCCGCCGAGCAGCGTGAGCTGATCGAGCTGCGTGCCGACCGCGCCCTTGAGCCCGCGCACCGGGTAGCGGGCGAGCAGGTCGGCGAGCCGGGCGTGGGCGATGAGCAGTTCCTGGCCGAACATCGCGAACCGTTTACCGAGGGTGGTCGGCTGCGCCGGCACGTTGTGCGTGCGGGCCGTGATCATGACGTCGCGGTGGGTCGCCGCCTGCCGGCCGAGGGCCAGGAGTGCCGCGACCACCTTGAATTGCACGAGCTGCAGCGCGCGCGTGATCTGCAGCTGTTCGACGTTTTCCGTCAGATCGCGGCTGGTGAGCCCGAGGTGGATGAACTGGCGCTTGGCGAGGTCGGAAAATTCCTCGAGGCGGGCCTTCACGTCATGCAGGGTGACGCGTTCGCGTTCCTTGATGCGCCCGACATCCACGTCATCGCGCACGCGCTCGTAATCCTTGATGGCCGCGGCCGGAATCGCGACGCCGAGGTCCTTCTGCGCCTTCATCACGGCGATCCAGAAATCGCGCTCGAGCAGAATGCGACCGTGCGCCGACCACAGGTCTTTCATCGCCCCCGAGGCATAACGCTCGGCAAGGACATTGGGGATGGTTTCAGGCAGGGAGGCGGGCGGCTTCACGGAGGCGAAACCGTTAGCCCACGCCCCGCGGGTTGCCAATGGAAAAGCGTGTCACGGTGGCGGTCGCCTTGAGGGAGTGGGGTGAAAAGGTATTCGCCGGAAGGCCCGCGTCTCTGCGGGCTGGGGTCACGGACATGCAATCTTCGATCCGGCCCGCAGGGACGCGGGCCCTCCACAATGGACAAAGATCAACCTGCGGGGCGGATGGCCCCGCCTCCAATTTGAAACCTACGTCAGGCACCGCACGGCCATGTCGCGGAGCACCGTTTCCTGCTCATTCGGCCGGCGGATGATCTCCTCGAATGCGCGCACCAACTCCTGCTGGTTGTCGATCAGGCGGCGCAGCGCCGGGAGTTTCGCGCTCCCCACGAGCTTGCCGGCGTACCATTGGTTTTGGGTAAAGAAGTTATAGGAGCTTTTCTCCGTGTCCCCGCCGAAATGTTTCGCGTAGGCGCCTTGCGCGCGGGCCCAGGCCGCCTTGTCAAAACCGTAGGGACCGGGCGCGCGCAGCTCGCCGGTGTCCAGCAGCACGCGGCACTGGAGCAAAATGCGATTGCGGTTCTGCAGCGCACTGATGATGGGCCGGGCATCGCCGCCGGCGAAAAAATGCCGCTCCAACTCGGCCAGGGTGCCGGGCAGGTCGCCGGCGAAAAAACGGTCGGCCGCGGCGAAAAAATCCCCCGCCGCGAAATTCGGGGTCAGTTCCTCGACGTGGGCCTCCGCGATCACGGCCTCCTGCACGGATGCTTCCGCGGACAGGCCCCCGCCAACGTAGGTTGCGAGCTTTCTGGTCTCCTCCGTGAGCAACCGCGTGTTCGCGCCCACCTTCTGGAGCAACAACTCCACCGCCCCGGCGCCGAACGTGGCGCCAAACGCCTGCGCTTCGTCGCGCACAATCGCGGCCAGCGTCTCGCCCGCCGCCTCGCTGTCGCCGCCCGCCAGCGTGAAGTCCCCCTGGGCCTCGCACCACTTGGGAAACGAGCGCCGGCGGTCCACGGGGGCCGCGGTGATGACAATCGCCGCGTCCGCCGGGTTCACCTTCTCCAGCAATTCCTGCAGGGCCTCGACCTGCTTCAGCGTGCCCTCGGCACGGCCCGTCACGCTGTCGGCGAGAAAATTCACGTCCTTGAACCAGACGACGCGCTGGCCGCCAAACATCGGCACGGTCTGCACGGCGTCGCGAAAGCGGTTCACTGCCACCTCGACCTCGTCCACGTTGCCGGCGAAGCCGCTGATGATCTCGCGGGAAAACTCATCGGCGTTCGCCGCCTGCGCCAGCGCCGCGAAACGTTCCTGGCCGATCCGGTTGACGATAAAGTCGTCCGGTCCGCAGATCAGCGTGAAGTTCTTGGGGGCGGCGGGCATGGGCGGGATTTGCCCACGAAACACGCCAAAGCGCACGAAAAAAGTTTCCGCGGCAGGGCAAGTCGTCCCCGCCGAGCCGTTTTTGTCATCGCGCGGCCGGCAACGCCGGCCGGGGCGATCCAGGCGTGCGTAGTCTGCGGGAAGGCGTCTCCTCCCACGGCAGGATCCTCACCATGACCGGGTATTTTGGAAATATCCGGGCTCGCTGGATCGCCACGGCCCGCAGCGGCGGGCCGCGCGATGACAAGACGGCCCCCCTCAATTCGCCAGCGGCGCCGCCACCTTGCGGGTTTCGCGCAGGATTTCGCGGCGCAGCCAGTCGGTGGCGGCCGTGACGGCGCGCTGCTTCACCGTGCAACGCGGGCCGGGATAACGGAGTTGGCGCGACCAGTCGCCGCCGGGCGCATGCATGCCGAGGTAGATGGTGCCGACGGGATTCTCCCCGGTGCCACCGGCCGGGCCGGCAAAGCCCGTGATGGCCACCCCAAAATCGGCCCCGAGCTGCTCGGCGACGCCCGTCGCCATCGCCACCGCGCATTCGGCGCTCACCGCGCCATGCTGCGAGAGCAGGCACTCCGGGCAGTCGAGCAGCGACATCTTCGCATCGTTGCTGTAGGAGACAATCCCCCCCAGGAAAAATTTCGAAGCGCCGCAGATGTCCGTGAAGCTGTTGGACAGCAGGCCGCCGGTGCAGGACTCGGCCACGGCGAGGGTGCGGCCGGCTTCGCGCAGCTGGTCGGCCACCACCTTCGCCAGCAAGTCGTGGCCAAAGCACACAAAATCGTCGCCGAGCATCGTGGCGCATTCCTGCGCGATACTGCGCAGCTTTTCCATCCCGTAGGTCCGGTCCGGCGAGCTGACCCGGCAGTCCACCTGGCCTTGGTGCGCGCAATACGCGATGCTGAGCGCCGGATAGCGGTCAAAGACCTCCTGAAACCGGGTCTCGAGCAGCGATTCGCCGACGCCGGCGGTGCGGATCTGCACGTAGGCCTCGCTCTCGCTCAGCAGGCCGAGTTGGGCGAGCCGCGGCACCACCTGCTCGGTGAACATCGGCTGCATTTCGTTTGGCGGGCCGGGCAGCATGATGAGCACCTTGCCGTCCTGCTCGACCCAGAGGCCGGGGGCCGTGCCGTTGGCGTTGGGCAGCACCTCGCCGCGCGCAAAGCGGTACGCCTGCTTCAGGTTGTTCGGCGTCATCTTGCGGTTGAGGCGCGCAAAGCGCTCCGTGATGGCCTGCGCGATCGCCGGATCCAAAATTAATTGCTGGCCGAGGGCCTGCGCCAGCACTTCGCGCGTGCGGTCGTCGCACGTCGGCCCGAGCCCGCCGGTGGTGATGACGACGTCGGCCTGCGCCCAGCTCTCGCGAAACTGCGCCGCGATTGCGCCGGCTTCATCGGTGATGGTCACGTTGCGCTGGAGCAGTACCCCGCGGCGGCCGAGTTGCGCCCCGATGAAGGTCAGATGGCCGTTGGCCGTCAGCCCAAGCAGCAGCTCATCGCCGAGCGTGAGCAATTCATAGCGCGGCGCAGTGCCGCGAGGTTTTGACGATTCCAGGGTAGCCATGCAGGGTGTGGTCGCGCAACCTACTGCGTTTTCCGCAAAATGCCAGCATCCTGCACAAGGGATGCCTGATTCTGTCATTGCGAGGAGCCCGGCAACGAAGCAATCCAGCTGGGGGGTGTTTGCAAAATCCGCATATCGCATTTCAACCGTAGCCACCGGCCTCCGTGCCGGTGGGACGGCCGCTCCAGTACAAATCAGATTGAAAACACGCCCGCGCCGGACCCGCGCTGACACAACCCCATGCCCGCCCTACCCCACAGCGACAACCTCAAGGCCAAAGTCCGCGCCCTGCCGGACGGGCCGGGCGTTTACCTGATGAAGGACCGGCTCGGCCGGATCATCTATGTCGGCAAGGCGAAGAACCTGAAGAAGCGCGTCGCCTCCTACTTCCAACCCGGCCGCGCCCGGGCGCTGCGGCATCAGCCGAAGATCCGCACCTTGATCGAGATGATCGCCGATCTGGAAATCCTCGAGGTGAAGTCCGAGCCCGAGGCCCTGCTGCTCGAGGGCAAGCTGATCAAGCAGTGGCGGCCGAAATACAACACTGACTTCACCGACGACAAACGCTTCCTCCTCGTGCGGCTCGACCTCGAGGCCGCCCTGCCGCGCTTTGTGCTGACCCGTTTCCGGAAGGACACCCGCTCGCGCTACTTCGGCCCCTTCGTGCATTCCGGCCTGCTGCGCAAGACGCTCGCGGCCATGCGTCAGCGGTTCGGCATTCTCCTCGGCGACACCACGCCGAAAAAAATCTCCGCCGACCGCTGGCAACTGTATGACGACGTGCGCGCCGAACTTTCCGCCTGGCCCAATGTCGTGACCGCCGGGGAATATCGGCCGCGCGTGGTGGCGGCGGGCGAATTCCTCGACGGCAAAAGCCGCGAGTGGCTCGCGACCCTGCGCGCCGAGATGACCGCCCGCGCCGCCAAGCAGGAGTTTGAAAAGGCCGCCGCGCTCCGCGATGTCGTCCTCGCGCTGGAGCAGACGCTGGCGCGCACGCGCAAGTTCACCCGCGATCTGACCAAGGGCCGGCCCGACGGGGACGGCCTGCGGCAGTTGCAGGAGGCCCTCGGGCTCGACGCCCCGCCGGTGCACCTGGAGTGCTTCGATATCTCGCATATTTCCGGGACTTTTGTGGTGGCCTCGCTGGTACGTTTCACGGACGGACGGCCCGACCGGGACCAGTACCGCCGTTTCGCGATCAAGAGCTTCATCGGCAACGACGACTTCAAGGCGATGGAGGAAGTCGTCGCCCGCCGCTACCGCCGGCTGATCGCGGAGCAAAAGGCCTTTCCCGATCTGGTCGTCATCGACGGCGGCCGCGGCCAGATCGGCGCCGCGCTCAAGGCCTTTGTCGGACTCGACTGCAGGCCGCCACCCCTGATCGGCCTGGCGAAGAAAATGGAGACGATCATTTTTCCCGACGAGCGGAAGCCGTTGAACCTGCCGCTCAACCATGCCGGGCTGAACATCCTTCAGCGCCTGCGCGACGAGGCCCACCGTTTTGCCAACACCTACAACGCCGACCTGCGTTCGCGGAAAATCAAGGAAAGCATCCTGGATGATTTCCCGGGGCTGGGGCCCGTCCGCCGCGCCGCGCTGCTGGCGCATTTTGGTACGCTCGCCAAGCTGCGCTCCGCCACCGCCGAGGAAATCAGCGCGGTGCCCGGCTTCGGCGGCAAGCGGGCCGCGGAGCTGCGGGGGTTCTTGCAGCAGGGCTGAGAGAGTCATCCATTTGGGGTGAGGTGGAACCTGACCTCCGGGCAGGTTTTTCCCGCGAGCACGCCCCAGCCCGCCCGGAGGTCGGGCTCCACCTTTTAGACCGCCTAGTTTCATAACATGCGCGGCATTCCCGGTTCCGCCACCATGTTCGAGGCGGAAATGCATGTATTCCTGCACGGTTTCAAGGTTTGACCGGGGAATCTCGTTCGGTATGCCTTTTCTTATGAATAAGGCATACACCATCAAAGAGGCCCAGCGCAGCCTCGCCGCCGTGGTCCGCACGGCCGAGCGGGGCGACCTTGCCACCATCACCCGGCATGACCAGCCCGTGGCCTATGTCATCGGGGCCGAACGTCTGGCCGCCATTGCCGAGACCATGGAGCTGCTCGCGAATCCCATTGCGATGGCCGCTATTCGCGACGCCGAGGCCGGCAAGGGCAGACTCTACGACGCAGCGGATCTCCCCGAGTGAACTTCAAGGTCAAGGTCCGCCCGCAAGTCTGGATCTTTGCCACGACCTTGGGCCTGGAACACCGGCGGGCCTTCAAACGCGCCGTGCTGGGCCTTGCCACGGAAAAAGGCGACATCAAGGCGCTGGGCGACAAGCTTTCCGGCTATTACCGGCTCAAGGTGGCTCGTTACCGGATCATCTTCCGCTACACTCCGGAACGCACGATTGAATGCGTTTTTGCCGAGGAAAGAAAACTGATTTACGAAGTATTCGAATCCGAAATGCGCCGGATACTCGGTGACGATTAATCACTTCCGCAGCCGGACGATGAACTCGAGCGCGCGGTCGGGCAGAAGCCATTTCAGGAACAGGAAAACCTTGGCGTGGAACGGGCCGCTGTAGCGCGGCGCGGGATGGTCGCTGGCCAGCGCCTGCTCGACCAGCCGGGCGATGTCGTCGGGCACGCCGGCGACGTGGCGCAGCTTCTGGTACCCGACGCGGAATCCGGCCAGGAACGGCAAGTAGGGGCCGGCCTTGTCCGTGTACTGGTCCGACGCCTTGCTCGCCGCATCGATGAACTCCGTGACGATGAACCCGGGCCGGATGAGCGTCACGCGGACCCCGAACGGTTTCAGCTCACCCCGGAGCCCGTCGGTCAGCGCCTCCAGCGCATGTTTGGTGGCATCATAGATGGAGGACAGCGGCCGGGCAATCCGGCCGGCCACCGAGCCGATGTTGACGATGCAGCCGCTGCCCTGCGCGCGCAGGAGGGGCAGCACCAGTTGGGTGAGCGCGATGAGCGCGAACACATTGGTCTCGAAATTTTCCCGGATGGCCGCGATCGGCACGATTTCCACCGGCCCGCGGGTGCCGTAGCCGGCGTTGTTCACGAGGGCGTCAATCCGGCCGAATTTTTTCACCGCCGCCTCCACCAATTTCCGCCGGTCGGCGTCGCTCGTCACATCGCCGGCGACAACCAGCACCCGGGACCCCGTCGGATCAAGTTCGCGTGCGAGGATGTCGAGCCGTTCCGCCCGGCGAGCGGCGATCACCACCCGGGCCCCGCCCCGCACCAGCCGGCGGGCCGTGGCCTCGCCGATGCCGGAGGAGGCGCCAGTGATGATGACCACCTGGTTGGCCAGTGCGGGCATCGGGCTTATTGCGAATCGTAAATCTGCACCCGCGCCCAGCAGCCCTTGAATTTCTCGACAAACGCGAGGTGGATGGGATCGATTTGGTACGCCGCTTCGGCGGCTACGTCGCGACACTGCACGATCAGGGCCACATCATAGCTGTGGTCGATTACGGGGCGGGCCGGGGTGGCGGCGGGACCGCCGACTGCGACCTGATCCGCCGCTTTGATGCCGATGAGGGTCTCCACGCCGCGGCGGAAATCCGCCCGTTGCGCGGCGGTGAGTTCGGGTTTTAACCAAAAATAAACACAGTGAAATAACATGGTGCCATGAGAAAACCGATCCCGGGGTCCAAGGCAAACGCCGATTGGTCGGGCAACCGGGAAAAAGATACGGGTTGAGCTGGCGCCAGCCCGCACCCAAACTGGGATCTTGGGCGTCGCGCCGCCGGCCGGTAGGAATTTTTCTAAGGTTCCTGCCGCCAGTGCGTCTTGCCCCTGATTCGTCAAAAATTATTCCCATGAAAATCACCCGTCTCTGCTCACTGCTGGCCTTGTTCCCGCTGGGCCTGCCCGCCGCCCCCGTCAACTCCACCATTACCGCCGTCACCGTCTACACGGACCGGGCGGTCATCACCCGCACCGCGACCGTCGACCTGACGGGCGGCACCACCGAACTCGTCTTCGCCAATCTGCCCGAGACGCTCAACGAGCGCTCCCTCCAGGTCAGCGGCAAGGGCACGGCGCAGGCGGTCATTTTGGACGTGGGGGCAAAACAGACCTACGTGGACTTCACACCCAACGCCCGCGTGAAGGAACTCGAGGATCAGCTCCGCGGGTTGGGCAAGCAAACCCGGGGCATCGACGACAAGGCCGGCCTGCTCCAGGGCCAGCGCACCATGCTCGAGCGCATGGAGACGACCCTCACTGCCCCGCCCGCGAAGGATGTGCCGCGGCCCAATGTCGCCGACCTCGCCAGCGCCATGAGTTTTCTCGTGGAGCAGCGCGTCAAACTGACCACCGAACTCGCGGCCCTCGACGAGGCCCGCGAGGATCTCCAAACCAAGATCAGCACGGTGCAGGCCAAGCTCAACGAACTGCGCGGCGCCGGCGGCCGCGGCTACAAATCCGTGACCGTTCGCGTCGCCGCCACGCAGGCCGGCAGCCTCGACGTCGCGCTTTCCTACACCGTGCCCGGCGCGAGCTGGTCGCCCAGCTATGACGCCCGCGTGCTCAGCACCGAGCGCGCCGTGGCCCTCAGCTACTTCGGCATTGTCCGCCAGAACACGGGCGAGGAGTGGAAGGATGTCGCCCTCACGCTCTCGACCGCCCGCCCCGGCCTCGGCGGCGCCGCCCCCGGCCTCAGCGTCTGGAACCTCGATGTCTACAACCCGGTCGCGCTCGCCCGGATGAATGAGATGGATGCGCGCCGCGAGCGATCCGCCAAGTCGGCGATGGCCCCGGCGCCGATGATGGCCGGGGCGGTCAACATGCAAACGATGACGAGCGACGCACCCGCGGAAATGAAGGACGCCGCGATGGCCTCCGCCACGATCGAGGCCGGCGCGACCAGCGCGTCGTTCAAGATCGGCACGGCCGCCGGCGTGCCCAGCGACAACTCGCCGCAGAAAGTGCCGATCACGAGCGCCAAACTGAATGCCAATCCGGAATACCTCACGGTGCCCAAACGGCTCGCGACGGCCTACCTGACCGCCAAGGTCGTCAACACCTCCGAGTTTCCGCTGCTCGCCGGGGCGATGAATGTGTTCCTCGACGGCACCTTTGTGGCGACGAGCGCCCTCCGCACCGTCATGTCGGGCGAGAAGTTCGACCTCGCGCTCGGGGCCGACGAGGGCATCAGCGTGAAGCACAAGCGTGTGGCGCGCTTCGCCGAGGACACCGGCCTGACCAACTCCGGCAAGCGCATCACCTACGAGTATCTGATCACCATCCAGAACAACAAGCGGACGGCCGAGCGCGTGATCGTCGTCGACCAGGTGCCCCTCGCGCGCAACGAGAAGATTGTGGTGAAACTGCTCTCGCCCGACGCCAAGGAAGTGAAGCCCACCGACGAGGGCACGCTCAAGTGGTCGCTCGACCTGAAGGCCGGCGAGAAGCGCGAGCTGACCGTGAAGTTCGCCGTCGAATACGCCAACGATGTGAACGTGAGCGGGCTCGAGCCGTGAAACTTGTCTTGAACCGTAGCCCCAGGCCTCCGTGCCTGTGGATTTCGGTTTTCTGCGACCAGCATACATGTCGCCCGGAACCTGGCAGGCCGGGACGCCTGCCGCTACCTCTGAGTCCTGCATGAGTTCCCCGTCCACGCTGCTTGTCGACAACGGCTCACGGGAACCCGCCGCCACCCTCGCCCTGCGGGGACTGGCGGCGCAGCTCTCTCCCCGGCTCGGCCAAGCGGTCGAGCCGGTTTCGTTGCTGCACTCCGCCGGCATCGACCCGGTCAAACTCGGCGGAACACCGGCGGAGATTTTGGTCCCCGCGTTGGAGCGCCGACTGGCCGCCGGGCAGAGCGAGTTTGTGCTCGTGCCGTTGTTTTTCGGCCCGAGCCGCGCCCTGACGGACTATCTGCCGGAAAATCTGGCGCGACTCCGGGAAAAATACCCGGCGCTGCAGGTGCGGCTCGCCCCGCCGCTGCATGCGGTCGATGACGGGCGCCTGGCGCAGATCCTGGCGGATCAGGTCTCCGCCCTCCTGGCGGTCCCGCACCCCGAGCCGGTGCGGGTGGCGCTGGTGGATCATGGCAGCCCGGTCGCCGGCGTGACGGCGGTGCGCAATGCCCTCGCCGAGCAGCTCGCCGGGCTGCTCGGTTCGCGCGTCGCCGCGGTCGCGCCGTGCAGCATGGAACGCCGACCGGAGCCGGCCGATGATTTCAACGGGCCCTTGCTCGCAAAATTACTGGCCACCCCGCCGTGGTCGGAAGGCCGCGTGGTCGTGGCGCTGCAGTTTTTATTGCCCGGCCGGCATGCGGGGCCGGACGGCGACGTGGCCGAAATTTGCCGGCAAGCCCAGACGCGGCAGCCAGGTCTGCGGACGCAAATGACCGGCCTGGTCGGAACTCACCCGTTGCTGCTGGAAATACTCGCCGACCGCTGGGGGATGGCGCGGCCCATGGTGCTGGCCTGAGGGCCGGGTTCAGCCGACGGTTGGAGCGGGTGGACAAACAGCGAGGCCGGCAATTCCGGTTCCAAGACAGGCTCAGTCGCAGAGTCGGCGGCCATGATGCCGGCCCAGTGCCGCTGCCAGGCGAGGGAAAGACGCGCGAAAATATCAGGCTGGGACATAAGTCAGGGAGTTGGGGCGGGCCCCGGCTTGGAGGGCGGGCACCACCGGGGGAAAGGAAGCATGCCGCACCACTTCGCCGACGACGATCAGCGCCGGCTGACCGGCGAGACCGGCGACGAGGGCGGAGGCTTCGGCCAACGTGCCGAGGAAAATTTTCTGCGTCGGCAACGAAGCCTCGCTGATCACAGCGAGGGGCATGTCCG
>JANMVS010000371.1:0-3995 GCA_031392885.1 Verrucomicrobiota bacterium | reverse complement strand
GACAGACCGTCCCCAGTTTCCACCCGCACCCAACTCCACCCCTCATCGGCTGAACCATCGGGCCAGTGGAAGGTGTAATTGGCCGTATGGGGCACCAACGCTTGGGTTTCCTGCAAACCTTCCACGCGGTAGTCCACCCTTAGTTGGACGAACCTGCTGGGCTGACGGGCTCCAGGCGCAGGAGGGGCGAGCGTCGCATCCTTGAAGATAAAGGACAGCCCATCCGGTTTGGCCGATACGGGCCAGCTTTCCTCAGCCTGCGCCTGCTGGAAGGAATTCCATTTTTCTAGCAGCTTCCAATCCCAGCGCCACCAAAGCGCCACCATGACCATCAGGCCCGCACCGATGCTGATCAGTGAGACCGACCGCCAGACTCGCCGCGTCAAAAACTGTTGGATCACCACGGTGGCGATGCCAACAACGGCAAGGCCAATCACCACCCAGGTCCGGGTCCACATCACTCCGTCCGTCACACTGGGATGCAGTTTGGAGAGATGCATGCCCACCCCTGCTGCAATCGAAGGGATGGCCAGGAGCATTACCAGTGTCCACAGCAGGAACCGGGCAAATCCGTCCGTCACCACCGCCCACAGCAGGCCGACGAGCACGCAGATGGCGTGGATGATAACGGTTTCCAGCGAAGCCCAGGCAATTTCGCGCCAGCCAAAGCCGCACCACAGCCACCAGGGCAGGGTGATGAGCAGTGGGAGCAGCCCGAAAATCAGCGAGAGGCCCAGCAACTTGGCCCGCAACAGACGGGCACCGGAGATTGGCCGGGTCACCCAGAAGGCGCTGGTTCCCACCAGCAGATCTTCCTGGATCAAGGCCGCCGCGAGCACAAAACTCACGCATTCCAAGCCCGCCAGTATTTTCGAGAACGCATCGAGGCGCCGGAACCACTCCAGATCCTCCGTGCCATCGGCGGAGAGCAACAGTACGCCCATCGCGAGTTTGGCGCCAATGAGCAGGACCCAGATCAGCAGGGGCCACTTCAGGGCGCGCAGGTCTTTCTTTACGATGTGCCAGGTGCGGTTCATGCGGCGGCTCCTTTCGGTTGGTTGCGGGTCTCGCGGGCGAGGGTGACGAAAATTTCGCGCAGGGTCATGGGATGGGCGGTCACCGTGGACTCTGGGAAGCGTTCGCGGCAGGCGCGCTCGGTCGCGGTGCGGTCATACTGGGTGGCGATGAACCGCACCAAGCCGCCTTTTTGTTCCAACTCCAGCCACCCGGCCGCCGGGGCGCCCAGCTGGGTCGAACCAGACAATGTCACCTCCATCCGGCGGAACCGGCCGAGCAGTGATTCGGTGGTCGCGCTGAATTTCAACCGGCCGGCCTCGAGCAGCGCGATGTTGTCCGCCAACCGCTCGACTTCCTCAATGTCGTGCGAAGATACCAGCACGGTCCAGTCCCCGAGCTCCGAGGCCTCGAGCACTCCGCGCACAAAATCATCGCGCGCCAACGGATCGAGCCCGCTGAACGGCTCGTCCAGGACCAGCAGTTTCGGCCGGTAGGCCAGCGTGGAGAGCAAGGCGGCCTTCATCAGCATGCCGCGCGAGAGGTTTTTCAATTTGCGATCCACCGGGAGATCGAACTGCCCGAGCAGCTTGGTTTCCAGGGCGGGGTCCCAGGTGGGATAAAAGGGCCGGCAGTAGTCGAGCAGCTGCCGCACCGTCATCCACAGCGGCAGCTTCTGGTTTTCCGACACGTAGCCGATCTGGGCCAGCTCCCGTTCGCCCAACCGGCGCGAATCGAAGCCCAGCACGCGCGCCTCGCCCGATGACGGGGGGAGCAGGTTCATGAGCACTTTGATGGCCGTGGTCTTGCCGGCGCCGTTGGCTCCGAGCAGGGCGAACACGCTGCCGGTGGGCACGGTCAGGGTCAGGTCGCGCAGCGCCTCGGTGCGCCAGTAGCGCCGCGAGAGTTGGTTGGTTTCGATGATATTCATGGGGTAAGTCATTTCCGGCCGAGTTTTTTCCACTGCACCACCAGGCCGCTTTGCACCTCGTCGAGGGTCAGCCCGAGTTTCTTGGCCTCGACCACCACCTGCTCGAGGTCCCGGCCGAGCAGGTCCGCACGCTCCTGCCGGTCGCCGGCCGCGTGCTCGGCCACCACACTGCCCACGGCGGGGGTCGTGATCAGCACTCCCTGGGCGACGAGCGCCGCCACGATTTTGTGTGCGGTGTTGGGGTTGATCTTCAATTCCTGGCTGACGACGCGCACCGAGGGGAACGGCTGGCCGGGCGTGAGCTGACCGCCGACCACGGCCTTCTTCACCGCAAAAATCACCTGCTCCGTGATGGGCAGGCCGGGTTTGAGTTCGATGGAAAACGGGAGCACGCCGTACTAGTTGCGCTAGGACAGATAGGACGGCAAGCTTTTCGGCGGGCGGGTCTTCCGCGGAGTTGGCGGCAGAGGCTTCCTCCCCACGGCGGGGTCGCCGTGGCTCCAGGGAAACTGGCGCGCGGGCGACCTTGCCACCTTGCCCGCGCAGATCGGAAAACGCGGGGCTGATTGCCCCGCCTCCACCCCGCTCAGGCGGTGGGACTTTCGCCGAGCAGATTCGCGAAGATCATCTTGCCGCTCCCGCTGGGCAGCACGCCGATGATTTCCGCGGTGACACGCTTGCCGACAAAAGCGCGGGCGTTGTTCACGACCACCATCGAACCGTCGGTCAGGTAACCAAGGGCCTGGCCGTCCTCCTTGCCGATCTTGACCAGATCGAGGGCGATGCTCTCGCCAATGACGAGTTCGGGGCGCAGGGCGTTTTCCAGTGCATGCAGATTGAGCCAGGAGACCCCCTGGAACTGCGCCATTTTTGCGAGATTGATATCGGTCGTCAGCAGCTTGGCGCGCATCGATTGCGCCAGAAACACGAGCTTGGCCTCGATGTCCTGCCGGCGGGCGACCTCACTCTGGTGGATGCGGATGTCGATATGCTTGATCGCGCGGAGATCGTTCAACACCTGCAGCCCGCGGCGACCCCGCGCCTGCCTGACCGAGTCGGCCGAATCGGCAATCGCCTGCAGCTCGGTTAACACAAAGGAGGGGATGATGAGCGCGGCGCCGAGGAACTGGGTTTCGCAAACCTTCGCGATGCGCCCATCGATCAACGCGCTGGTGTCCACCACGACCAGCGGCACGTCCACCTCATGGGGCACAAAGCGGACGTACGGAATGACGAGGTTAAAGTCGTCCTTGCCCCGCAGGGCGATGACGGTGCCGAGGTAGGTGCAGATAACGAACAAGGCCAGTTGAACGAGGTAGATGGTCTGCGGGTCACCTTTGTTGAGCAGCGGGGAGCTGGAAATCAACCAGGCGATCAGGGCACCCACACCCAAGCCGAAGGTCAGGGCGGTGAGGCCGCGCAGGGAGAAACCCTTGAGCATGAGGTCCACCAGCACCACCAGGGTGCCGATCATCAAGCCGATCATGATGGCCACGCCCCGGCGTTGATCCCATTCATCCACGGTGTAGCACACCAGCCAGCTAGCGACGACGCAGAGCGCGATGAAGAAAATCCGGATGACCAGAAGGGTTTTGTTCATGCTTAAGTCAGGTGCTTAGTTAAATACTCCCCGATTCTTCAGCCACAGCAAGACAAAGGGCAGAACGAGGAAGAGAATCATGATCCCGTAAAGAATCTTCTGTGCTCGCTGGCCTTTTTTCTGTAGCTCGGGGTCAGTCGCTTGCATCACTGGCATCCGACCAAACGCCCCACTCCATGACAACGCAATACTGGCTCGTTAAATCCGAACCCGCGACCTACGCGTGGTCCGACCTGGTCCGCGATACGCGCACCGACTGGACCGGTGTCCGCAACTACGCGGCCCGCCTCCACCTGAAGGCCATGCGCACCGGCGACGAAGTTTTATTCTACCATAGCGGCGAAGCCAGGAGCATCGTCGGTGTCGCCCGCGTGACCAAACCCGCCTTCCCCGACCCCACCTCCGCTAAAGCGGGCTGGCCTGGTCATCCGGGAGGGCCGCCAGCTCGGC
>JANMVS010000098.1:0-7178 GCA_031392885.1 Verrucomicrobiota bacterium | reverse complement strand
CCCGTCGCCGCCCGCGCCGCCTACCTGATCAGCATTGCGCTCCGGTTGTATAATCCCGAGCAGATCACGATTGCCCGGCAGTCTACGCGCGCCGATGCCGCGGTTTTTTAGGTCACACTGTTCGCCGCCCTTTTCCTGCAGCTGGACACGGCCATCTATGTGGGCGTCGGCTTTCCCCTGATCCTGTTCCTCCCGAAGGCCAGTGCCCCCACCCTGGTGGGCATGCGTTCAACGACCAGGGGCAGCTGGCGCAAATCGACGCTCCGGCCGAACGCAATAACCCGCAGGTCTCCATCGTGCACGTCGAGGGAGATTTGTTCTTCGGCGCTGCGGATATTTTTCAAGACGGGGTCCGGCGGCTCGCGGAGGATCCCCACATTCATGTCTTCATCCTGCGCATGAAGAACGCGCGGCACCTTGACGCCACCACCGTGATGGCCCTGGGGCAGTTGCTCGAGTACCTGCAGTTGCAGGGCCGGCACCTGCTCATCTCCGGCGTCCACGGCGATGTGGCGTCCGTGCTCAAACGCAGCGGTCTCGCCCAAAAAATCGGCCTGGATAACATCTTTCCCGCCGAGGAAAATCCCACTCTCGCCACCAAGAAGGCGCTCCAACGCGCCCAGGCCCTCATCGGCGTCAAACCCGACCTGCGGGTCTTTTACCAGCAGACCGCCGCCACGAAATGACCGGGGCGTCATTCGGCGCGGCCCCGCCATTCGGCCGGCGACCATGCCTCAGATATGGATCGCCTCGTTGGTAGTGGCGGCGGCGGCTTCGGCCAAGGCTTCCGACAAGGTCGGGTGGGCGTGGATGGTGTGATGAATGTCCTCGATGGTCGCCTCGAGGTTCATCGCCAGTCCGTACTCGGCGATCAGCTCAGTCGCCTCATTGCCGATGATGTGCACCCCGAGGATCTCGCCGGTCTTGGCGTCACTGATGACCTTCACGAAGCCTTCGGAATCGCCCGAGGCCACGGCCTTGCCCGACGCCGTAAACGGAAATTTGCCGATCTTGTAATCCAGTTTCTTCTCCTTGCAGGCCCGCTCGGTCAGCCCGGTGCTTGCCACCTGCGGCTGGCAGTACGTGCAGCCCGGGAAGTTTCCGACCTGCTTCGGCCGGCTGTGGCCGAACATGCCGTTGACGGCGTTGACCGCGCGGAAGGTGGCGACGTGCGCCAGCCACGGCGGGCCCTGGATGTCGCCCGCGGCGTAGATGCCGGGGACGGAAGTCTGGTAATCAGCACCCACCTTCACAAAACCGCGGTCGGTCTCGATCTGCACCTTGGCTGAAAACAGTCCATCGAGCGCCGAGGTGATGCCGATGGCCACAAGCACGGTCTCGGCTTCGACCTCGGCCTTGGTCCCGTCCTTCACCAGATCGATCTTCACCGACTGGTCCCCCACGCGGATGTTTTCGCACTTGGTATTCGTGTGCACCGCGATGCCTTGCTTGGTAAAGCTGCGCTCGAGTGCTTTGGACACATCATCGTCCTCGATCGGCAGCAACTGCGGCAGCATCTCGACGAGCGTCACCTTGCACCCGAAGGAGCTGAAGAAATACGCAAATTCCACCCCGATGGCGCCGGCGCCGATGATTACCATGGATTTCGGCAGCGCCCTCGGCACCAGCGCCTCGCGCGAGGTCTGCACCCGCCGGCCGTCGACCGGCAAACCGGGCAGGGCGCGGGGTTTCTGGCCGGTTGCGAGCAAAATGTTTTTGGTGCGGAAAAATTTCCCCTTATGCTCCCCTTCCGTGATCTCGACCATGCCGGGGATGGTCACCTGCCCCTTGCCCACGAAGTAATCCACCTTGTTTTTCTTAAAGAGAAACTCGATGCCCTTGGACATCTGGGTCGAGACGCCCCGCGAGCGCTGCATGACTTTCTCGAAGTCGAAGGCCAGTCCCTGCACGCTGAAGCCAAAGAAGTCCGCCTTCAGGAAAGTGCGGTAAACCTCCGCACTTTTCAGCAGGGCCTTGGTCGGAATGCAGCCCCAGTTGAGGCAGGTGCCACCGGCGCGTTCCATTTCAATGCAGGCGACTTTCTTGCCGAGCTGTCCGGCGCGAATTGCGCCGGCATAACCCGCCGGGCCACCCCCGATGATCACCAAGTCGTAAATTGCGTCTGCCATAGTTGGAATTTGTGAGCGGGCAAAGTCGCCCCGGTGGCCAGTGTCGTCAAACGGAAACGGGGCCGGGCAATTGGAGGGACGGTCTCCCGACCGGCCGGGCTCGCGCACCGGCCGCCGTCCGCGCTCGCGCCCCAGCCGCCGTCCGCGGCCCGTCGGGCGACGGGCCCTCCCGTTTCGCCACCTCAGATATCAATCACGTCATCCCGCTTCGCCGGACCCGCGGGCGGGGCGGGCGGCTTCGGCGCAGCCAGCAACCGGTTCATCACGAGGCTGGTCACACTGACGATCAACGAGCCCCAGAAGGCCGCGCCGAAGCCCGCCACGTGGAAACCGTCGACCATCCGGCCGGCCAGATAAAACAGGATCGCGTTGATGATCCAGATGCCGACCCCGAGGGAAAGAATGATGAAGGGCAGGGTGAAAAGCAGCAGCAGCGGCTTCAGCACGGCGTTAAAGAAGGTCAACACCAGCACCACCACCAGCAGGGTCGTGCCCGAGTCGTAGCTGATGCCCGGCACAATCCGGGTGCTCAGGGTGACCCCGAGGGCCAGGACCAGGCAGCGCAGCAGCAGATTGACGAACGCGTTGTTCATTGAATGATAGCGCAACCCTTGCCGCGACTTGCCGCGGAGCAATGAAAATTCTCATCGTCCAGGATTATCTCCGCAGCGGCGGCACCGAACGTCAATCGGTGTTCATGGCCACGGCCTTCGCCCAGGCCGGGCATGAGGTCACCCTCCTTACTTTCCGGCCGCGCGGGGTGCTGGAGTTGGAGACCGAGCAGCAGCCCTTCGCCTTCCGCTCGCTGCAGCCGTTCGATACGCGACTCGACTGGTTTGCCCCCGGCCTGCTCAAGACCGTCGCCGAGGCCCCGCCGGATCTCGTGCTCTGCATGGGCCGCATGGCGAACTGCTACGCCGGGTTCATCCAGCGCCGCGTGCCCCGGGCCGCGGTCATCTGCACCATGCGCACGGGCAAGTTGCTCCCCTACCTCTTCGTCCGGTCGCTGCGCCTCAGCCGGCATATCATCGCCAACAGCCACGTCGCCAAACGCGTGCTCACCGATGTCTACGATATTCCCGCCCATCGGATCGCCGTCATCCACAACTCGGTGATAAATTTCACCGACGAAAAGGCGCCGCACAACCCTGCCTTGCGCCGCTACCACGGCGCCACCCCGGCGACCGTGGTGCTGCTCAACGTCGCCATGTTCCGCCCGGAAAAAAACCAGCGCGAACTGATCGAACTCTGTGCCAAGTTGCCGGGCTATCTCGACTGGCAGCTCTGGCTGGCCGGCGACGGCCCGGCGCGGAAAAAATGTGCGCGGCTGGCCCACGACCTCGGTCTCGGCTCGCGCGTGAAATTCCTCGGCTACCAGTCCGACCCTACGCCGCTCTACCTCGCCGCCGACCTGGCCGTCCTCGCTTCGCAGAGCGAGTCACTCCCTAATTTTCTCATCGAGGCCCAGCTCCATGGCGTGCCGGCCATCGCCTATGACATCGTCGGCGTCGGCGAATGCTTCGTCCCCGACCGGTCGGGCTGCCTGATCCGCAACCACGATCAGTCCGGATTCGTCGCGGCGCTCGAACGGCTCATCCGCCAACCGGCGGAACGGCAGCGCTTCGCCCACCAGGGCCGCGAGCACGCCCAGGCAAATTTCGTGCCGGCACGGCAGATGCAGGCGCATCTGTCGCTCTTCCGGGAACTGACGAAAGCCTAAACCGAACATTTCACCAGCCGACTGATCGCTGACGGCAAACTGTTTACTGGAGCCGCAGCGACCCCGCTGCGTTTGGTGCGCGACCCACGGCGAGGTCGCCGTGGCTCCATGAAATTGCCGGCCTAGCCCCGGCGAAAACCTGCCCCGCCTTGGTCGGAGCCCGCAAGCAGGCCCCGGCCTCCAGGCCATCGTGACCCCGCGCCCGGCCAACCGGAGGTCACGCGGCCTGAAGTGAAATCTGCCCGGTTTGCTTTTCACTCATTCGTCATCATCCAGTACATCCCGTGCCCACCCCATCCGCCCCCGAGTCCATCCGCCTGCGCGGCGTCCGCCAGAACAACCTCAAGGGCTTCGACCTCGATCTGCCCCTCGGCCGCTACATCGTCGTCACCGGCCTGAGTGGCGCCGGGAAGTCGTCACTGGTCTTCGACACCCTCCATGCCGAGGGCCAGCGACGCTACGTCGAGACTTTCTCCGCCTACACCCGCCAGTTCCTCGACCTGCTCGACAAACCCAAGGTTGACGCCGTCGAAAACATCCGGCCGTCCATCGCCATCGAGCAGACCAACACGGTCAAGACCTCCCGTTCCACCGTCGGCACGATGACCGAGCTGACCGACTTCGCCAAGGTCTGGTTCAGCCACGTCGCCGCGTGCTACGATCCCGCCACAGGCGAGAAGGTCGAGGACGACAACCCGCAGACCATCTGGACGAAAACCTTCGCCGCGCATGGCGCCGGCACGCTGCTGCTTTGCTTCCGCATCGCGAAGCCGGATAATCTTCAGTGGACCGAAGTGCTCACCAGCATCAAGGGCCAGGGTTACACGCGCGTGCTGGCCGAACGCTTAACGTCGAACGCTCAACGCTCAACGCCCAACGATCGGCCGCCCGAGTTGCACAAGATCGACGATGTGCTGGCAGTCTTAGCCGGCTCTAAAATTGAGCGTTCAACGTTAAACGTTGAGCGTTGGGCGTTCCTTTACGTCATCCAAGACCGCCTGCTGGTGGCGGCGGACAACAAGTCGCGCTTCCTCGAGGCGACCGAGGCCTGCCTGCACTTCGGTCGGGGCGAAATCCACCTGTTCACCGCCGATCCCTTCGCCCCCGCCGGGCACTACTCCCGCGGCCTGCATTCGCCCCAAACCGGCCGCACCTTCCGGGCGGCATCTCCGGGAATGTTTTCGTTCAACTCTCCCCTCGGGGCCTGCCCGAAGTGCCGGGGTTTCGGGCGCGTGATCGATATCGACTACCGCCTCGCCGTGCCCGACCACTCGGTCTCGATCAACGACGGCGCCATCAAACCGTGGGAAGGCGAAGTTTACGGCGAGTCAAAAAAAGACCTGCTCGTCTTCACCCGGAAAAAAGGCATCCCAACCAACGTACCGTTCGCCGCCCTCACGGCGGCACAGCAAGCTTACGTCATCGACGGCGAGCCCGGGTACCAAAGCGACGGCAAAATAAAATGGCCCCAATACTGGTATGGCCTGAAGGGCTTCTTCCGCTACTTGGAGAAGACGACTTACAAGATGCACGTGCGGGTCTTTCTCTCCCGCTTCCGGACTTACAACCTGTGTCCGGATTGTCTGGGGGCCCGCCTCCAGCCCGAGGCGCTCTGCTGGAAATGGCGCGGCCACACCCTCCCGCAACTCTATCAGTTGCCCGTCAGCGAACTGCTCGGGCAAATCCAGACCCAGCGCGGAAAAGCGGCGGCCCCCGGCCACCGATCTTCGGCCCACCAGCGTGATCTGGCTTACGACTCCATTGTTACTCGCCTGAACTACCTGGCGCAGGTCGGGCTCGGCTATCTCACGCTTGATCGCACCTCGCGGACTCTTTCCGGCGGCGAAGTGCAGCGCGTCAACCTCACTTCCTGTCTTGGGACCTCCCTCGTCGACACGCTCTTCGTCCTCGACGAGCCCTCCGTCGGCCTGCATCCGCGTGACATCGACCGGCTGATCGGCATCATCCGCACCCTGACCGACGCCGGGAACACGGTCGTGGTGGTCGAGCACGATGAGGCCATGATCCGTGCGGCGGATCACCTGATCGAGGTCGGCCCCGAGCCCGGTGCGCGCGGCGGTCACATTGTTTTTCAAGGTAATCTCTCCGCTATGCTGGCCACGCCGGGGAGCATTACCGGCGCCTACCTCTCCGGGCGGCAGCGGGTCGATGCCCCGCCGAATAGACGATGGGCGGAGGGACCGACTCCCGCCGGGCCGCGGACGGTCGGAGACCGTCCCTCCAAAGCAAATGCCACCAAGTGGCTGCATTTCCTCAACGCCACCAAGCACAACCTCAACGGCCTGTCATTTCGGTTGCCGCTCCAGCGCCTGGTCTGCCTCTCCGGGGTTTCCGGCTCCGGAAAATCCACCTTACTCGACAACGTCATCCACCAAGGCCTGCTCGCCCAGCGCAACCGGCTGACCACTGAGCCGGCCACGATCGAACGCGTGCACTCCGACCTGCCGTTCTCCGAGATCGTGCTGGTTGATCAGTCGCCCCTCAGCCGCACGCCGCGCTCCAATCCCGCCCTCTACTGCGAAGCGTGGGAACTCATCCGCGAACTCTACGCCACCGTCCCGACGGCGCAGGCGGCCGGATTCAGTCCCTCCAGTTTCTCGTTCAACAGCGGCGAGGGCCGCTGCGATCACTGCCAGGGCCTCGGCAGCGAGCGCGTGGAAATGCAGTTCCTCTCCGACGTCTTCGTCCCCTGCCCCATCTGCGAGGGCCGCCGCTTCAAGCCCGAGGTGCTGGCCATCACCTGGCAGGGCAAATCCGTCTCCGCGTTGCTTGCCACGACGATCACCGACGCCCTGCCCTTGTTCGCCGGTCACGCCGAAATCCAAACGCGGCTCGCCGCCCTGGAGGAAGTCGGCCTCGGTTATCTGGCCCTCGGCCAGCCGCTCAACACGCTGTCCGGCGGCGAATCCCAGCGGTTGAAACTCGTCCGTTACCTCTCCGGATTCACCGATGAATCCGAGGTGGGTCGGGCTTTACGCCCGACCACCACCCTCGATGTCGGGGATAAACCCCGGCCTACAAAAATACCCCCGGATCCCGATCGCCAATCGAAAATCGAGCATCAAGCATCGAAAATCTCAACCGGCGCGTTGCTCCTCCTCGACGAGCCCACCACCGGGCTGCACCGCCATGATGTGAAACGCCTCCTGACCGTGCTCCAGCGGATCGTGGACTGCGGTCACAGTATCGTGGTCATCGAACACAACCTCGATGTGCTCAAGTCGGCCGATTGGATTCTCGAAGTCGGCCCCGGGGCCGGGGCCCAGGGCGGCCGCATCATGGCCGAGGGCACCCCGGAGCAGCTCGCC
>JANMVS010000213.1:0-1931 GCA_031392885.1 Verrucomicrobiota bacterium | reverse complement strand
CGAGCTGTCGGGCAGCCCCCCCTGTCTCGCCGAAGCCCTGGTCGCCTTCGGCGCCGCCAGTGGCGGGTAAGCCTTGGCGTAGGCGCGTCAGCTCTGCGCAAACTCCACCAGCGGCCTGATGTTTCCCCGATCCGCCTGCCTGACCGCCTCGATGTAACGCCGGCGCACCTCGCCTGACACCACTAAATCCTGCCCGGCGCCCCAGGTCAGCTCCTTGCCTCCGTTGGCCGCGACCACGATATCGGCCATCAATCGCGAGTGCCGCCCGTTGCCGTTCGACCACGGGTGGATCAGCACCAACCGGTGATGCAGCCTGACCGCGGCCTCGGGCAATGGATAGGTCGAGTGCTCAAACCAGGCCTTGGCGTCGTCGAAGATATTGCGGACTCCCTCGGCCAGCCGGTGCACCTCCCAGCCGAGATTCTTCTCCGTGGTGCGATACCGCCCGGCCCATTGCCAGACTTGGTTGAACATCCGGCGATGCAGCTCACGCGCGAATCCGTCGGACAAGAGATCGGGGCGCCGCAGCACACTCGCGCGCATCGCCCAGATCCGGGCGGCGTTGATGTTATGCCGCTCGAGTTGATTCAATTCGGCACGCGTGCTGATGCTCGGAATCAGCGCGGCCTGCTCCTCCGCGGTTAGTGGGGTGGCATCGCCCGGCGTGTCGAAAAGGTCCGGGGTCATGGCTTCCGTCGCGGCTTGAGATCGCCCACGGCCTGGTTTTCCAGCGCCATGGAGTGTTCGCTGGCTTGGAGATGCTTGAACATCGGGTCGTGGATCTGCGCGAGTTCGCTGTAGGTGCGTGCGACCGTCTCGCGGGGCACGATGAAATAGACCAGTTCGCAATCCATCGCCTCCGCCGCCCGCTGCAGCGAGTTCAGGCTGATGGCGCCGCGTTGCTCCGCCGCTTCGAGATCCGCATACGACTGGCGCGTCATCGCGATTTTCTTCGCGACCTGTTCCTGGCTGAAGCCCAGCACCGACCGCACCGCGCGCAACCATCCACGCGCTGGTTTCGAGGCACTCGTCTGCGCCGGCCTGAGCGCCGGAATCCGCGCATCCAAACCCGTCGCCAGCACACTTTGAAGGTTAGTTTTCATGCAGGATATAACCTGCCTAACACTACAAATAGCAAGCCATAACCTGCTTTATGCAGACTTTAGGCAGGCTTTAGCCTGCCTTACTGTGGCCAGGTTTCCTACAGGAGCAGAGAGCCAAAGGCTGGTCTTACTCTTCCGCCACCGCCATCACGTGCGCTTTGGCTTCAGCCAGCAGCTGATGCGCCTGCTCGGCGCTGACCGTGGGAAAATCCTCAAGGAAGTCGGCCAGCGGATGCCCGCCATCCAGATAGTCGAAAAGCGACTGCACCGGCACCCGGGCCTGTCAGCCATAGGCCAGGCGAAGGCTGATCCCGGCAAAGCACGGCGCCCCGCTCATGATCTCGGGATCAACGACGATGACGCTCGGCTTCATGCCACCAGCCTAGCCCGCCGTCCCCGCCTCGCAAGATTCGATTCCGCCGGTTCCCCCACCTTCACTCTCACCCGCACTTTCCCCAGAATTGTGACTCATAGTCCGTGGTCTGATAGTCCACATTCGGCTAGTGTCTGCGGGTGCCAGCCACCGAACCCGCCCTTAGAAAATTCGGAAACAATGTCCGCTCGCGCCGGGAGGCGCAGGCCCTCTCCTCGTCATCGACCCTGAGCCTGTCGAACGGGCAGGAACAACTCGCCGAACGCGCTGACTTAGACCGCTCTGGAGGGCCCGCGTCTCTGCGGGCCGTGCCTCGGCCATTGAGTATACGTCCAATTGGAAATGTGACTTATAGTCTATGGTTTCTTTCTCTGCGTTCAGCTAATCTAGGGCATGCCCTCCTCCGATCCATCCGATCCGGCCGCCATCTTTGCTATCGCCACTTCGCTTTGGAC
>JANMVS010000169.1:0-12338 GCA_031392885.1 Verrucomicrobiota bacterium | reverse complement strand
GATCCAGGCGATGGGATCCGCGCCCGCCTCCAGACACGTGCCCACATCGAACTGGAGGACAAACTCCGCGGGCGTGTGGGCGGCGATAACATCCATCACGCGCGCTCCGTCGGCCAGGGCCTTCCACTCCGTCTGATGGTTGTGGTAACCCGCCGTCAGGCCGTGCGGCTGCAGCTGCGCAACCGCCGTGGTGAGCTGGCCGCAGAGGGTTTTCCATCCTTCCAGTCCCTCGGTGCCCTGCGGCGGCGACGCCAAAATCAGATGCCGGGCGCCGATAATCTGGTTCAACTCAATCGCCTTGGCCAGGCCCTCGCCGGGCGTGAAGGTTTCAATATGATTGTGGGTGGAGTAACACCGCAGGCCGAGATCATCCAGCCGGCTGCGCACCTCCTTGGCGTAGGGCAGCGTCCAGTTGAAGTAGGGCGCATAGAACTCCACGGCTTCATAACCGATTTTCGCCACCGCACTGAGCGTGCCGGGGAGATCGCGGGCGAGTTCGCCGCGAACGGCGTAGAGTTCGATGCCGAGCGGCAGCTTTGGAATGCGTGGCCCGACCGGTTTAGCCAGGGGTGAGGCGGCCACGGCGGCCGGCTTGACGCCATCCTGGGCCAGCAGCGCGGCGGGAACCAGCCCGGCGAGCGCGAGGAACTTGCGGCGTGAAACAGAATCTGGGGAGAGAAGAGGGAGAGGCATAGAATAAATCCGGACAGTAAACGGGTGGGATGACCATGGAGCTGTGACGGATCTGCGCTGGCTTGGCCAGTCGTTTTAGCCCCGGGAAGGAAGCGATTCCAGCTTTGCCGGAGAGCAACCCTGCGGTCCAGGTCAGCGTGACCTTGACCTGACTAGCCGCCGGATTGATCCTTTTTTTGATGAAAATGCTACCCCTGATTCGTCCGGTTGCTTTCACCCTCTTTTTACTGATCGGCTCCACCGCCTCGGGGGCTTCCACCTCGAAGCGGGAAACCCTCAACGAAAATACCTTCGCCATCACCCGCACCGCGACCACGGGCTTCGACCGCGACGCGGAAAAGTTCAAGCGCGAGGCGCAGGAAGACGCGGCGAAATATTGCGCGGACCAAGGCAAGGTCATGAAGGTAGTCGCGATAACCGCGGACCGCCCGCACTTCGGCGGCGGCCATACCTCGGCTAAAATTGTGTTCCAGGCACTCGAGGCGGGAGATCCGCTCCTTACCGCCGCGGTACCTGCGACGAACGCTGCCTCCGGCCCGGGTCCGAACATGGGGCCTGCCCCCGGCCAGCTGCCGACCTATGCCGGCGACCTCTATGCCGAACTGCTCAAACTCGATGATCTGCGCAAAAGGGGACTGCTCTCCGACAAGGAATTCGAGAGCGAGAAGAAGAAACTCCTGAAACGCTCCAAGTAGCGGCGCGATCGCCGGGCGCGCCATACGGACAATCGCGGACGGCCCAGCAGTCCGAACCCACCCGCCTGCACCGAGCCTGCGGCGAGGCAAGCCGCCGCGGCTACGCCCGTTTGTCGGGTGGAGGGCCGGTGCGTCAGCCCGGACGGTACGGAGACCGCCCTCCAAAAATTTCATGCTGTTAGGGCGTGTCTTCAAACTACCCAAACTACTTTTAGCAGGCACATGACCACCTAACGTGATTCTACTCAAAAATAACCGAAACCGTCATCCTGAGCCGTGCGAAGGATCCATCAGGATGGACGCTGGCGGTCGTGCAGATGGATTCTTCTCCCGCCCAGGCGGGATCAGAATGACAACCAGGGTTTGAAGACACACCCTGGCCCGGATATCCCGAGCAGCCGTGGATGCGGAAAATGATTTGGCACAGGGTGTGGTATCGCTTGCGAGAAGAGTGTGAAATATCCGGGCTAGTGGTTAACTCCTCCGGGGCTGGGGGGTGGGCTCGCATAACCCTTCACCCACTGAAAACAGCGAGGAACCGGGTTTTAGCTCTAACGCCTTGATTCGCGGAAAATCCCAACTGAATTGTTACAGATCAGGCCTCGCGAATGGACGCATCCCACGAACGCAGCGCGCGCGAGCTCCCGCAATCCGGGCACTTCGTCAGATCGAAATTGGTCGAGCAGTGCGGACAGACTGCGCCGGTTGCGAAGGTGTCGAAGGCGTGCTGGCAGTGGTTGCACAGCCAGTACTCACCCCGGGGCGGCGCCGTGTGGCAAACGGGGCAGGCGTACTCCGGACGGCGCGGCAATTGCTCGATCTGGCGCAGCCCCCGGGCCTGCCGGAAACTGCCCCAGCAATTCGACAGGAGGAAGGCCGCCATGATTCCGATCCAGAGTGATTGCCACCACACGGCCAGCGCGATGAGCGCCGCCCCGCCGATGAAACCGATCACGGTAGCGACCATCAGGCTCCGCGCCTTGCCCAGCGGATACCACAGCACCGACCGCAAGATCTGCCCGCCGTCGAGCGGGTAGACAGGCAGCAGGTTGAAAAACAGCAGGTAGCTGTTCATGAGCAAAATCGTCCGCAGAAAACTATGCAGGTCCGGATGCGTCTGCCGTCCGCCCATCCCGTTATCGAGGAGGAACAGTCCGTACAGGACGGGCAGCAGCACCACGTTGACCAGTGGCCCGGCGGCAATGCTCCAGAGCGTCGCGCCGGGCCGTTGCGGCGGGGCCACATAGGCGACGCCGCCGAGCGGCCAGAGCACGATCTGGTCGGAGGTGCCACCAACCTGCCGGCAGGCCAGCGCGTGGCCGAACTCATGCAGCAGCACGATCAGGAACAGCGCCAGGTATTCCAACGCACCCCAGATGGGCGACGTGTAGTTATGAATCCGCGTGGAGATCGAGTAGAAGGCCACGACGAACCATGACCAGTGCAAGTGCACGTCGATGCCCTGCAGGCGGAATAGGCGAAAGGATCCCTGGCGCGTTGGCGTCATGCGCGAGGGCTAGGGCTCCGCCGGCAAAGCGCAACCCGGCAATCACGGGCCCCGACAGGGTGCAACCGTTAGACCAAACGCCCCCAATGCTTTTACACGAAGACGCAAAGCCCGCAGAGAAATCCCCGAGCAGAGGCGAGCCTTTGTGCTCTTGGCGGCCTTGGTGTAGAATGCAGAAGCTCGAGGAGATTGGAATTACACCTCGGGGTGGGATGGATGCAGGCTAGTGAACCTGCCGCACGGCCCGCAACACCTTGTGGGTGACATACTGGTCGTTGAAAAGCAGAACCTCGACCGTCTCCTCCGAGATATGCTGCACATTCTGGTAGCGAACCGGTCCGGGCACCTTTTGTTCAATGGGTTTGCCGTCGCCGCCCATGACATAGGTAATGATATCCGCCGAGGGAAATCCGAGCCGCTCAATGTGGGTGCCCAATTCATGCGTAAAGGCCCAGACTTCCGCCTTACCCTCCGGGGCCTTCATCGGCCGGACTTCATTCGGCTTGCCCAGTAATTGTTGCACGGCGGCGGCCGGCATACCTGGCTTGAGCTCAGCCAGGGGGAACGAGGAAGCGACCACGGCCGGCTTGGGCCGTGCCACAGCTTCTGCGGCGGTCGGAGCGCTGCAACCCGGCGTCTGCAGTGCGATGAATGCGGTTACCAAAGAAAAAATGCGAAGGTTCATGGGTTCTTAGGGTCAACACCGGAAACCCGGATAACCCTTCGATAAAACTACGCGAATTTGGTCACGCGCAAAAGCACATTGTCAAACAGCAGATTCTTCACTCGGTCGTGTAACCCAAACTAATGCCTCAGGGTCCCCTCTCCTCGGGCGCCAGCTGCCCGTACTCCGACGAAGAAATCGCAGCACCAGAGGAAGGAGTTGCGATTCCCATGAGCTTCGCCGACCATGGCTGCACCATGAAGAACATCACCTCACGCTTGCGGCCCATGCTTATCCTGGCCGTCGGCCTTATCGCCCTGCCCTCACCGGCCCCGGCGGCAACTGAGCCGGGCTTCACCTTCAAGCGCGGCGTGAACATCTCCCACTGGTTGTCCCAAAACGGCGGCGCCAAGCACACCTACGCCGCTGCCTGGTTTGGCGAAAATGATGTCCAGTGGATCGCCACCCAGGGGTTTGACCATATCCGGCTGCCCGTGGACGTGCGCCTTTGCCTCGCCGCCGACGGCTCGCTGGACGAGGCCAAGCTCAAGCCGATCACCGATACGATCCGCTGGGCGCGGCCCCGCGGCCTCGGCGTGGTGCTGGACGCTCATTTTCTGCCCGGAGCCGACTTCAATTCCGTCGGGGGCGACAGCCGGGTTTATACCGACCCGGCCCTGCAGGAAAAAGTCGCCGCGGTCTGGCGCCAGTTGGCCCGGCGCTTCGCCCACGAAGGGCCCTGCCTCCGCTTCGAAATCCTCAACGAACCGGTGGCCGCCGAGAACAAGCAGCTCAATCCCTTCATGCACCGGATGCTCGCCGCCATCCGGGAGAGCAACCCGACCCGCATCGTCTATGTTACTTCCAACAAGTGGAGCGGCTTCTGGACCGTGCCGGATGTCGAACTGCCGGCGGACAAAAACATCGCGCTGACGATCCATTTCTACGAGCCGATGATCTTCACCCATCAACGGGCACCCTGGGCAGGTTTCGCCAAGACCCTGCCGGCCGTCAGGTTTCCCGGCACGATTCCTGATGTGACCGGCCATACCCTTCCCCACTATAATATGAAACTGCAGGCCGGCGACAAACTGACCCCGGACCAGATCGAGGCCGCCTTTGCCAAAGTATCAACCTGGCTGGCCAATCATGCACCGGAGATTGAGGTGTACCTCGGCGAATTCGGCGTGTTTGAGGCCGCGGATCCTGACTCCACGCGCCGCTGGACCGCTACCGTGCGCACCGCGGCGGAAAGCCGTGGCTGGGGTTGGGCGGTGTGGGACTACAACGACAGTTTCGGTGTCCGCAAAGCCGACGGTACCGGCACCGCGGTGCTCGAAGGTTTGTTCGCCAAATAATGCCGCACCGGGAACAGGCGGATTGTTCCGCGACAAACGCCTTTCCTGCTTTTGGCTTTTCCCGTAGCGGCGAGCGCCCGCGGGCGGACGATGCCCGGCTCGCAGGGGCTCGTCGCTACGCATGATTTCAAACCGTCACAATTCACCCGGGTCCACCACGAGCAACCGCGCCTGCTCGCAGCGCTGCCTGGCTTTTTCGACGCCCAGCGCGTCCAAGCCGAGGCGATTCGCCACGGCGAGCACCGTGCCCACGCCGCAAAACGGGTCGAAAATTGTCTTCGCTCCGACCTGATCGCGGGCAAAACGCACCGCATGCGCCGCCGCGCGCACCCCCATGGCGCGCACCCACGGCAACCGGCCCGCATCGGTGATAATGTCGGGGATGGGCAGAACATCCGGACACTGCATCGCCCGCGAGACGGCGATCAGATGAGTGTATCCCGGCCGGCCCATGGTCAGCAGGCCCGGCGGGCGGCGGCAGACGATCTTGTGGAAGCGCACGCGCGCCCCGGCATCCTCCGCCGCGCGAATCACGAGCGCCCCCTTGTCGATCCAGACGCCCGCGCGCTTGATATCCGACTGGAAGAAAAGCGCCGCGCTCTCGTCCGGGACGGCGTCAACGACCAAACGCACGGCCTCGAGGAACCACGTCCGCCACACCGGCAGCGCCAGGCCGACTTCCGAGACATCCGGCAGCGAGGTCACGGCACAGGCGCCGGCGATCCGGCCGCGCGCCTGCATCCAGGGAATCGCGTCGGCGCAGTGCACGACGCGTTCGGGCGCGATAGTGGTCGCCTTGGTCATGCGGCAAGCCGGCGTCAATTATTTGGCCCCGAGATTCCATCCCGCTAGCCCGGATATTTCATACTTTGCTCTCCAGCGAAGCCCCCGAGTGTTCAGAGATTCGTCCGGCCGTGGGAGGCGCCATGGCATCCGGGCTGATGACAAAACCGCCAGGTGGTTTTGTTTTTTAGCCCGCATTGCCTGCACGCTTTCGATGACACGCGGTCCATCCGTAGTTGGACGAACAGAAAAGTCGCTGGGAGGGTGAAAGATGCGGGCTAGGATCGGAAACAGCGCGTTGCGCCAGACCGCATAGCCCGTCGGAATGAGGTGGAGGCGGTCCGGAGAAAAATCCTCCGGGATGGATGAACCATCCGGCAGAGCGAGCGGGGTGAAGGTGTCGCACACCGTGACACCGGGATCGGCGGCGGCGATTTTTCCAATGAGCTCATTGAGTTCATGAATCCGCGCCGGGTAGGTGTCGTCGCCCTTTCGCGGCATCACGAGACACCAGGCGATCGGGATTTGCGGATAGGCCGCCCGGACCCTCTGGTGCAAGACCCGCAGGTTGTCCGCGATATCCGCCGGCGACGTGTGCTCCCCGAGGTCATTGGTGCCGATCAAAACCACCAGGGCCCGCGGCAGCAGGTCGAGGACATCGGCCTGCAGCCGGTAGAGCAGATTGGGCGTCGTATCGCCGCCAATGCCGCGATTCACCACCCGGACCGGCAGGCTGGCAAAATCCTGCTCCAGGGTGTGCCAGCCCTCGGTAATGGAATCACCCACGAAGACGATCGCATCCTGGTCCTCGGCCCGGTGCTGGGCAAACAGCGTGCGGCGCTGCAGATTTTTGGCCCGGAAGCCTGACCACGAGGAGGTCTTGCCCTTCGCCGCGAACAAACCGTCCGCCGGCCAGAAGGGATCCGCCGCCACGACCGGCGCGGCCACCGGGGCTGATGGCTTGGGCGCCGCAGGTTTGGGCACAATCTGGCAACCGGCCAGCAGGGAGAGCAACGCCAGGATCGGAAGTAGGTTTTTCATGCGGTAAAAGGTGACAGAGGGATTACTTGCTCAGCGTGGCACCGGTCAGCCGGGCAACTGCGCCCAGCGTAGTCTGGGCGGCGTTCAGGCCGAGACGAAAATCCTGATCGCTGAAAGTGGCGTAGACATCCGTCGACTGGTGCCAATGCGGATCCCAGCCGGCGCCGATCTCCCGGCCGCGCTCGTTCTCGCGCAGGCTGATGGCGGGCACCAAGTCCATGAAGGGCGTGCTGTCGGTGTTGGTCATGTGCCGGCCGACGGCCGCAGGATAATCGGTGGCGTAGGCCTCGTTGGCCGCGGCGAAGGTCCAAGCGAGCTGCTGCGCCCCGGCGGCAAACTTCGCCGTCGACTGAAACTCAATGTTCACATCCGCCTCGGGCCGCTGCTGCGGGGCGACGGTCCCGTCCGCGCGCGGCATGCCGTGATCGAACAGCATCATGTCGTGCTGAATCATGCCGAGCCACTTCGGTTCGGGATACTGCCCGGAGCCGGCGGGCTCTTCCTTGCCTTGCAGCGCGGCGCGTTGCGCGACGTAAGCCCGGGCGCCGTTGAGCCCGGTCTCCTCATTGTTCCAAAGCACAAAACGGATGGAGCGCTCCGTCCGCACGTCCGGCGACATGAAAATCCGCGCCAGTTCCAGGACGATCGCCGTGCCCGAGCCATCGTCGTTGGCCGCCTCGCCCCACCCGTGCCCGTCAAAGTGGGCTCCGACGATATACATTTCCTCCGGATGGGTGGTGCCGATCTTCGTGCAATATACCTCCTCGCGTAGTCCAACATCGCCCGGCTGGGCGTTGAGCGCCCGCAGCTTTTCATCGGACTGGAGCAGGGGATCGAGATTGACGCCGGTTTTTCCCCGCAGGCCACGATAACGTCCGCCCCCCTGCGCCGCGTCCGGTCGGTTGCTGACGGCCGGCCCGCTCGGCAACCGGGGGTCGGTGGGAAAGAAATCATACTTGAGCCGGACGGTGTTCAGGTAGCCGTAGGCCTTGAGCTGCGCCTCAATCCAGTCGAGCGCGGCGCGGTTGCGGTCGGTGCCCTGACGGCGGTCGCCGAACTGCGTGAGGCCCTTGATGGTCGCCTGATATTTTTCCAGTTCAAGCCGCCCCACCATCGCCTTGATCGAGTCGACGGTTTCCGCCGCGGCCACCGCGACGGATTTAGACTGGGCAAACCCGGCGGACACAAAGAATGCCGCCAGGCTGAGGCGAATGATAGTTAGTGATTTCACCCCTCGATCGCTAGGCGGGAACGCGAGCCATGGCAACTCCGCTTGCACTCCCTGCGCTAGCCCACTGCCGGACGATGGCCGGCAGCTCGCGGATGTGTTGGAGGGTGAACAACCGGCCGGCGTGGGCCACCGGTGGCGCGGCGTACTCGGCCGCCCACGTGATGTGATACGGAATGTGCGCCCCGGCCCCGCCCAGCTCCAGCACGGGCAGGATGTCGGACTTCAGGGAATTCCCGACCATGAGGAATTTTTCCGGAATGATGGCGTGCCGCGAAAAAAGCCGCTGGTAGGAACCCGTGTCCTTCTCGGAGACAATTTCCACGACCTGAAAATGGCCGGCGAGGCCGGACTTCGTCAGCTTGCGTTCCTGGTCGCGCAGGTCGCCCTTGGTGATGAGCACGAGGCGGTACTGCGGCGCCAATGCCTCGAGCGTGGCAACCACCCCGTCGAGCAGGTTGACCGGATGCGCCAGCATCTCGCGGCCGAGTTCGATCAGTTGGCGGATTTCCTGGGCATTGATGCGCCCGCCGGAAATCTCGATCGCCGTCTCGATGGAGGACAGCGTGAAGCCCTTGATGCCATAACCATAGAGCTCGAGATTGCGCATCTCGGTGGCGAACAGGGTGCGGTCAACCGTGGCTGCGTCGTGGTAGCTGGCCAGGAGCGCGCGGTAACGCTCATGGGTCCGCTCAAAGATGACCTCGTTGTGCCAGAGGGTGTCGTCGGCATCGAAGCCAATGGTCAGGTCGGAAACGGACATGGGGCGAGTCAGTAAGCCCGGGCCAGTGAGTCAAGCCCAGCAGGCCAGCTCAGTTGCCCGCCGGCGCTTGGCCGGCGTAATGGGGCGACAGTTGCTTGAGGTGGCCCTGCACGATGGCGGTGATCGTGGCGGCGGGCAGCGTGCCCTTGTGCAGCTCGAAGATCGCCACGAGCAGGGCCAGTTCGATGTCCACCTTTCTGGCGCTGGTGGCTTTCATCGCGGCCAGGATTTCAAGGGCCTTGCGTTCGGCTTTTTTGTAATCGTGGAAATTCTCGTCGGTGGGCGTCGCCATGCCGCAAGAGGTCCCACAAACCGCCGGGCCGTCAAGCGTCCAATGCCCGGTGACTTGACCCGACGACCCCGCCGCCAATATCGTCCGCCGCAACCGACCCCCGATGTTCCACTACCTCGCCTTTCTCCGCGGCATCAATCTGGGCAAACGCCGGATCGAGATGGCCAGGCTGCGGACGCTGTTCGTGGAATTAAAATTCGCCGATGTCGCCACCTTCATCGCGAGCGGAAACGTGATCTTCGCGAGCAGGCGGGCCAACACATCCGGCTGGATGTCGCCTTGGACCGCGTGCAAATGGTGCGGTGATTGGGCGGTGTTTCCATAAATTTTCAGCGGTGAAGCCGGAGGAACCTAATTTCAGGACCTTGGGTTCCAAGTCGAGACCCAAGCGCCTGCGTCGGCGAATCGGCATATTTCATACGATCTAGACGCGCCTACCTGCCTGACACACCCCGGCGCTGCGCGCCACCCCTCTCCAGCGGGGATTCAGACGCCCTTGCAGAAATCCCCTCTGGGAGAGGGGTGCCCAACGGGCGGGGGGTGTCGCTCGGGGCTGCCCAGCAGGCAAAGCCGCCGCCGCAAGCTACGCCGGTTTTGGCGTCACCCCATGTCCGGCCCGGATGTGCGCCACGGAAATATTCCCGCCGGTCAACGCGTAGCCGCCCTCAAATGGATTCGTCGCGAGAAAGAGCGGCGTATCCAGGTCCGCAAACTGAAACCCACCCTGCCCCGCCGCGAAACACGCGGACGCCGTCATCGCAAGGATCGATTCGACGTTGCCGCCGATCATGAGCCCGAGCCCGGCGGCGCGCGCTGCCGTGACGATGTCCAGCGCGACGGCGAGGCCGGCTTTCATCAGCTTGATGTTCACCACCTGGGCGGCTTTCGCCTCCGCGATCTGCCGCACGTCGTGCGCGGAGCAGACGCTTTCGTCCGCCGCCACCAGCCAACCGCTCTCCTCACCCAAGGCGCGCATTCCGGCCAAATCTGTTTTGGGCAGCCACTGCTCCAGCAACGCCGGCGTGATGCCGAGCGCGCGCAAACCCTGCACCAGGGTTGATGCGTCGGCGCGGGAGAGACCGGCATTGCCATCCAGAATGAGCGGGGCCTCAGGCACCGCCTCGTGAATGGTCCCGAGCCGGGCCAGATCGTGGGCCGGGCCGCCCGCGCCGCCGACCTTCACCTTGATCAAGCGGATGCGGCGATCCCGGATCGCCCGGGCCGCAGCGGCGGCCTCGGCGGCCGAGCCCGTCGTCACCGTCATATCCGTTTCCAACTCCGTGCCGACCCCGCCCAAATATTTCCACAGCGGCACGCCGTCGTGCCGGGTCAGGGTGTCAAGCAGCGCCATTTCAAAGGCGCACTGCGCCGAGCCACATGCCGCGCCGCCCCGCGTACGGAACTCCGCCGCCAGTTCGCGCCAGTTGCGAACCGCGCGGCCAATCAGCCAGCTCCGGGCCGCCTGCAGCACACGGAGCGCATCCGCCTGCGTTTCCCCGTTGTAGGGCGGCAGCGGCGCCGCCTCGCCGTAGCCGGTCGTGCCGTCGGTCAGCACCAGGGTGACCAGGACATTATTCGCCATCGCCTGCGCCCCCCCGGAAATGCCGAACGGCGTGCGGAGGGGAATGTCCAGCGCTGCGACGTCAAACGCCCGAATCCGGAGTGGTGCGGTCATGCGGGCGGAGCAGAGGGAAAAACAATAATGGGCGCAAGATGTCACCCGCGGCGGGGAGACATCATCAAGTCATTGATTTCGCGGTAGGGCATGGCGCCCTCGAGCAGGGGCGCGGACGAGCCCTGATGAAGGAAGGCGGCCGCCAGCGAAGCCATGCGGCCATACATCACCTCGGGAATGCCCGAGCCGGCGCTCAAGCGGCGCGCGCCGAGCGCCGCGAGTTCAACCGCGGCCGGCAGGCCGGCGCGCGCCATGACGTTCAAGGGCAGCTTGACCGACGCCGCGACAGTACGGATGGCCGCGGCCTCCACCAACCCTGGAACAAAAATTCCGTCGGCACCGGCGGCCCGATAGCGTTCGGCCCGGGCCAGCGTCTCCTCCATGCGGCGCTCGGCCGGAATGGTGTTGCGCAGGTGGACATCGGTCCGGGCGTTCACAAACAGATTAACGCCGAGGCGGGTGGCGACCCGCCGGACCTGCTCGATCTTCGCGCACAGCAGGTCGGGACTGCCGGAACCGTCCTCGAGGTTGATACCCACGGCGCCCGCGCCAATGATCGGAGCAACATTTTCCCCGACGGAGGCGGGATCGTCCGCATAGCCGCCCTCAAAATCGACGCTCAGAGGCACGCTGATCACGCGGGTGATTTCCGCGACCGTGGCGACCAGCACGGGGACGGGCAGGAAATTCCCGTCCGCATAACCATGCGACCAGGCGACGGCTGCACTGGTGGTGGCGATGGCCTTCGCGCCGACGCTCTCGATCAGGCGGGCGCTGCCAGCGTCCCAGGCGTTGGGCAGGAGCAGCAGGCGGGCCTGATGCAGCGAATGGAAGAGACGGACCTGATCAGGCGTTGCCGAGGTCATAATGATGCGTGAGTTCGCGGCGCCCGAGGGAGAAAATCAGGCCGCGAGGATCTTTTCAATGCGCCCCAAGAATCACTCCGGGCAAACCTTCCCCGGGGCGGGCGGGTTTCCGCCCCAGGTTCGCTGGGCAAACTCATTTTTTCAGGCGGTTGCGCGGGTGATGCTTCGCATGCTGTTCAAGCAGGCGGGAATTTTCCACCGCGGTGTAAATTTGCGTCGTGCCGATGCTGGCGTGGCCGAGCATTTCCTGAATGGCGCGAAGATCGGCGCCGCCACCGAGCAAGTGGGTGGCAAAAGAATGGCGGAGCAGGTGGGGCTTCACGGTCTTGGTCAGGCCCGCCCGTTTGGCATATTTCTTGACGATGACCCAGAGTGTCTTCCGGGAGATGGCCCGGCCGCGCTCGCTGATGAACAGTTCACTGCCCGTCCGGGGCTTGACCAGCCGGGGGCGGCCGGCCGCGAGATAGACGGTGACCGCCTCGCGGGCCTTCGCCCCCAGTGGCACGACGCGCTCCTTCGAGCCTTTGCCGAAGACGCGCACGAAGCCGTGTTCGAGGTCGACCTGTTGCAGCGAAAGCTTCGCCAGTTCGGTGACGCGCAGTCCGCTCGAGTAAAAAAGTTCGAGCATCGCGCGGTCGCGGATTGAGTAGGCATCGCCGCCCGATGGTGCGGCGAGCAGCTTGCCCATGTCGCCCGTCGAGAGCGTGTGCGGAAGTTTGCGGCGGAATTTCGGCCCGGTGAGCAGTTCAGTCGGATCGTCGTCGCGCACGCGT
>JANMVS010000163.1:0-1547 GCA_031392885.1 Verrucomicrobiota bacterium | reverse complement strand
GACGCCTGGATCGACCACGAGAAGACGAAGATCGGCTACGAAATCCCCTTCAACCGCCACTTCTACGTCTTCCAGCCCCCGCGCCCGCTGGCCGAGATCGATGCCGAACTGCGCGGCGTCACCGACCGCATCCTCGCGATGATCGGCGGGCTGACGAAGTGAGCCAGCCTGACAACGTCCGTTGACCGCAAGCTGGGAAGCTGGGAAGCTGGCTTTATGAAAACCACGCTGGATTTGCCGGATGAGTTGATTCGCGAAGTGAAATTACGCGCGGTCGTCCAGAGGCGGACGGTGAAAGACCTTGTCGCCGAGTTCCTCCGGCAGGGGCTGGGCATGGCACCCCTGAAAGGAGCTGAGCAGCGTCCCTCCAGCCCGATGGTGAAGATCGGGGCCCGCGGTCTGCCAGTCATTCGATGTGCGCCGAATGCTCCAGCGACCCGCATGAGCACGGCGGAGTTGCTCGCACTCGAACAGGAAACTCAGACCGAGGAGGACTTGAAGCGTGCCGGGCTCTCTCTTTGACTCGAATGTGTGGATCGCCGCGATCTTCACCACCCATCCTCTCCACGAGCAGGCGCAGACTGCCTTGCACGATGCGACGCCCGCGAAGCCAGCGGTCTTTTGCCGCTCCACCCAGCAGAGCGTTCTGCGCCTGGCCTCCACTCCGGCGCTCTTGAAGGCCTACGGAGCGGACGGTTTGACGAATCGGGATGCGCTCGTGGCATTGGACGCCTTGCTGGAACTTGCGCAAGTCTGTGAACGGGAGGAACCCCCCGGAACCTTGGCGCTCTGGCATCGGCTCGCCGGGCGCGATACCGCTTCGCCAAAGGTCTGGATGAATGCCTATCTCGCCGCCTTCGCGATGGGCGGTGCCTTGCGCTTCGTGACCTTGGACGGCGATTTCAAAACCTACGGGGCGCAGGGACTTGATTTGGTCTTGCTCCACCCTGCCGCGTGAGCTTCCCCGCCCGCCAACCAAAAGCCGGTCGCCAGTTGGTGACTCATTGTCACCAACTGAAAACTGGCAGCCGCAGCGTCGGTCAGTTGGTAACAAATTGTTACCAACTGAAAACCGGTCGCCCCTACCTCAGTCAACCGGTGACAAATTGTCACCGGTTGAAGATTTCTCCGAACCTACGCAACCCCATCCTGCCACCATGAAAAACGACCTCGCAGTATTTGAAGGACACGAAATCCGCCGCCACTACGACGAAACGACCGAGACGTGGTGGTTCTCCGTCGTGGACATCATCCGCGTGCTGACCCAACAACCGCATTATCAGGCTGCGCAGAATTACTGGAAAGTCCTCAAACACCGGCTCAACAAGGAGGGAAGTCAGGTGGTCACAAAATGTGACCAACTGAAAATGCCCGCCGCCGACGGCAAACAGCGCCTCACTGACGCCGCCACCGCCGAGACCCTGCTCCGCCTCGTCCAGAGCGTCCCCAGCCCCAAGGCCGAGCCGATCAAACTCTGGCTGGCCAGGGTCGGTTACGAGCGGATGCAGGAGATCGCCGACCCCGCCCGCGCGCTGGAACGCGCCCGC
>JANMVS010000144.1:0-27232 GCA_031392885.1 Verrucomicrobiota bacterium | reverse complement strand
AGCCCGGAGGTGACCAGGTGCCGGGTGGCGTTGCGGGCGGCGGTGAACTCGAGGGGCACGAATTCCACGGTCCCGCGCGGCGACTTGAAGGAATCGTTGAGCCCGCCCTGGTAGCTGACCGGGCGATTGTCACCGGAGATGCTCGCGGCGAGTCGAAAGGTCGGACTGGTGAGCAGATCAACGACCGCGGTGTACCGGTGGACTTCGGTGATCCGGCCGACCACGCCGCCGGAAAAAACCACCGGGGCGCCGACGGTAATGCCGTAATTCGCACCCTTCCGGATGACCAGGCGCTGCCACCAGCCGGAAAAATCGCGCTGCGCCACCCGGGCGGCCTCATAGCGAAAGGCCGGCATCGAGGGCAGGTTGAGCAGATTTTCCAAGCGCAGAATCTCCGCCTGCAGCTCCTTGTTGCGCTGGGTGCTGAACGCATATTCGGCGATCAGTCCGGACACTTGCTGACCCGCCTTCAGGAGCTCGTCCTTCGAATGCAGCCGGTTCGCCCAGAAGGTGCCGAGGTCTTCGACGAACGAGTCCGCCACGATGAGCGGCGCCTGAATTTCAAAAAAAGTGGTCCGCGCCAGGCTCTTCAGCACCAGCGGCGCCAGGAGCCACCCGAGCAAGATTACGCCCAGCGTGGCGAAGGGGCGGGCCTGATCGAAGCGTTGCGGAAGCACGGCGGGTTGTTCGGTAGGGACGGTTGCCCTCAACCGTCCAAGCCAGGGCGCTTGATGGGCAAGCGCCCCTACCTAAAAGTCGGCGACGGTCCGGTAAAGTTCGTCGATATTATTGAGAAACACGCCCGTGCCGTTGGCCACGGCGGAGAGGGGGTCGTCGGACACCGTGACCGGCAGGCCGGTTTTCTCGGAGAGGAGCTTGTCGATGCCGCGAATGAGCGAGCCGCCGCCGGCCATGACGAACCCGCGGTCCACGAGGTCGGCGGAAAGCTCGGGCGGACAGCGTTCGAGCGCCGCGCGCACGGCCTCGACGATGGCGCCGACGGTGTCAGCCATGGCCTCGCGGATTTCCTGGGAGGTGATGTGGATGGTCTTGGGCAGGCCGGCCACGGAGTCGCGGCCCTTGACCTCCATCGCCAGTTCGGTGGCGAGCGGGTAGGCGGAGCCGATGGTCACCTTGATTTCCTCCGCCGTGCGCTCGCCGATCAGGAGGTTATAGGCCCGCTTCATGTAGTTGATGATGGCGGCGTCGAACTCGTCGCCGGCCACGCGGATGGACTTGGAAAACACGATGCCGGAGAGGGAGATGATGGCGATCTCGGTGGTGCCGCCGCCGATGTCGCAAATCATGTTGGCGGCCGGTTCGTCGACGGGCAGGCCGACCCCGAGGGCGGCGGCCATGGGCTCGAGGATGGTGATGACCTCGCGGGCGCCGGCGTGGGTGGCAGACTCCTTGACGGCGCGCTTCTCGACCTCGGTGATGCCGCTCGGGATGGCGACGACGACGCGGGGCGAGACAACCTTGGAATTATTGTGCACCTTCTTGATGAAGTAGCGCAGCATCGCCTCGGTGATGTCGAAGTCGGCGATGACGCCGTCCTTCATGGGGCGGATGGCCGTGATGTTGCCCGGGGTGCGGCCGAGCATCTTCTTGGCTTCGTCGCCGACGGCGAGGACCTTGCGGGAGGTGGTATGGACGGCGACCACGCTGGGTTCGCGGAGCACGATGCCTTTGTCCTTCACATAGACGAGGGTGTTGGCCGTGCCCAAGTCGATGCCGATGTCGTTCGAGAAAAGTCCCAGCAGTTGGTTAAACATTGGTGCGGTGGCGGGGGGGTTGGGGAATACAAGCGACCCGGCGGCGAAATTGTCAAAAGCAAACTCGTTGGCGAAAACAGGTTAGGGGGGCCCCGCCCTGGGCGGACCGGTTGATTCCAGCCGGCTGGGGCTTGACGGCTGGAAGGGATGTGGTGTTTTAGTGCCAACAGGACGCCATGCACGGCATCGATTTCATCAAGGACCTGGCGGTGGTCATGCTCGTCGCCGGGTTGGTGGGCTGGGCCTGCCTCCGGGCGGGATTGTCCGTCGTCGTCGGCTTTCTGGTGGCCGGCATGGTCATCGGTCCCTACACCCCGCCGTTCTCACTGGTGTCGGACATTGGGCGGATCGAGACGCTGGCGCAGGTCGGTCTCGTCTTTCTGATGTTTTCCATCGGGATGGGATTGAGCCTGCGCAAGCTCCGCCGGCTCGGCCTGTCCCTGGTGCTGGCGACCTTTACGGGCGCCATCGTGATGTACAACCTCACCCGGGCGCTCGGCGGCATGTTGGGCTGGAACCCCCTCGAAACGACCTTCCTCGCCGCCATGCTGATGATTTCCAGCTCGGCCATCATCAGCAAGGTCCTGCACGCGACCGGGGCGATGCACGAAAAAACCGGCCAGCTGGCCATGGGGGTCTCGGTCTTGGAGGACGTGGTGGCGATCGTGATGCTGACCATCCTCAATTCACTGGTACAGATCGGCGGCGCGAAGACCTCGATTGGCAGCACGCTGGGACTCTTAGGCGCCTTTATCACCTTGGCGGGCATCGGTGGCATGCTCATCGTGCCCTGGCTGCTCAAAAAGATGAGCCAAAGCGCGGGCGAGGAGCTGCCGACCATCGTGGTGGCCGGGTTGCTCTTCGTGCTGGCCTTCCTTGCGGATCAGGCCGGATTTTCCCTCGCCCTCGGGGCCTTCCTGCTCGGCGCCATCATCGCGGAGACTCCGCACAAAACCCAGGTGGGGCGGGCCTTTGAGGGAATGCGGGACGTGTTCAGTGCGGTGTTTTTCGTCTCGATCGGCATGCTGATCGACCTGCGGGCGGTGCTCGAATCGTGGGCGCTGATTTTGGGCATCACGGCCTTCGTGTTGATTGCCCGGCCACTGGCGGTGACGGTGGGCATGCTGGTCATCGGCGGCTCAAGCCGGGAGTCGCTGCGCGTCGGCCTGTCCGTCACGCCGCTGGGTGAATTTTCTTTTATCATCGCGCAGCTGGGTGTCACGACCGGCGCCGTGCCGCAGAAATTCCAGGCGCTGGCGGTGGGCGTGTCGCTCCTGACGACGCTGGCGGGCCCGCTGCTGATTCGTCATTCGGAAAGCATCAGCGGCTGGTTCGTGGCCCGGCAGCCGGCGTGGCTCGGCGACTTCGTGCAATATTATCACCGCTGGCTCGAGCGGCTGCAGCAGCGCGAAAAAAAGAACGTGCTCTGGCAGCTGAGTAAAACCCGCTTCATCCAGATCGGCGTCGAGATGCTGTTCGTGACGGGACTGTTGGTGTTTTCGGAGCAGATGTTCGGGCTGGTGCGGGAGTATTTGCCCGGGGAACGCAGTTTTCCGCGCGGGGCGGAGCTGATCTTCTGGAGCGTGCTGGTCCTGGTCGCGCTCGCACCGCTGGTGGCCATCTGGCGCAATGTCTCGGCCCTTTCACTCCTGTTTGCCCAAGTCAGCACGGCGGGGCATCCGGCGGGTGCCAAGCTGGCGCCGGTCGCGGAGACGGGCCTGAAGGGTGGCGCGGGTTTGTTGCTCTTGCTGTGGCTCGGGGCCATTCTACCCATCAGTGGCATGGCGCGCTGGCTGCCGCTGGTGGCGCTGGTCGTGGTGGTCCTGGGTATTGTGGCGCTGCGCCGCCGGCTGATATACTGGCATAGTATCCTTGAGGTGGAGTTGCAGGAAATCCTGACGCAGGGGGACCAGAAATTCACCGGCACCACGGCGCCCTGGATGGCGGCGCACAGTGACTGGAACCTGACGTTGACTGATTGCCTGCTGCCGGATCTGGCCAACTGTCGGGGTCGCACGCTCGGGGAACTAGCGTTGCGATCCAAGTTCGGCTGCACCGTGGCCGGCGTGGAACGACAGGGGGTGATGGTGGGCAATCCGACCGGCAGTATGATTCTTTACCCGCGCGACAAGGTCCTGCTGCTCGGTGATCCGCCGCAGGTGGCGGCCGGCAAGAAATTCCTGCACCAGGCCTCGGGCGCGCCCGCCCACTCTAATTTCGACGAAGTGCGCATGGCGGCCGTGTCCCTGCCGGTGGACAGTGCAATGCACGGTCGCACCCTGGCCGAACTGGCGTTGAGCCGGATCTATGGCCTGCAGGTGGCTGGCATCAACCGGGGCGGAGTGCGCACGCTCAATCCCGGCGGCGAAGAAAAACTGTGCAGCGGGGATGACGTGCTGGTGCTCGGCAGCCCGGATCAGATCGAGGCGTTCAAGGCGGGGCTGAGGAAGGGGTGAATAAGCCTTGGATGGTATTGGAAATGGAGGGCCCGGCGCCAGCGCCGGCTCCCTCTAAAAAAAGATGCGGCAGGATCCTCACCCCACCCAACAAAAAGGCGCATCCTCACCGGATGCGCCGTGAAATCCTGGGATCAAATGTCCGGACCGGGCCTCAGTTATTGCCCGGCTTCTGGCCGGCGTCGGGCTTCTTCTCTTCCTTGTCGTCGTCAGTTTCCTTCGACGCTTTCTTGAATTCCTTGATGGACTGGCCGAGGCCTTTGGCGAGGGCCGGCAGTTTCGAACCGCCGAACATGAGCAGCATGATGATCAGGATGACAATTAGTTCCGGGCCGCCGAGGCCGAAGATGGCGAGTGGGAGTGAGGCGAATGACATGGTGAGTGTTGGTAGCTTTGTGTGGATGAAACGTAAAGGCCGAAACGGCCTCAGCCCTGCGGGAAGAGCAGCTTGCCGAGCGGTCCACCCTGCTTGATGAAGTGCGCGGGGATGGTCGGCGGCTTCTTGAGCAGATTTTGCGGATTGTCGATCTGCTCGGCGTCGAAGAAGCCGTGGAGCTGGCGGATGCGGGTCGGGTGGCGCATCTTGCGGAGCGCCTTGGCCTCGATCTGCCGGATGCGCTCGCGGGTGACCTTGAATTGTTTGCCAACCTCCTCGAGCGTGCGGCTGTAACCGTCGACCAGGCCGAAGCGCAGCGTGAGCACGCGGCGCTCGCGTTCGGTCAGCGAGTCGAGGACGTCCATGATCTTTTCGCGGAGGAGCGAGAAGGCGGTCATGTCGTAGGGATTGTCCGCGGACTTGTCCTCGATGAAATCGCCGAAACTGGTGTCGTCCCCGTCGCCCACCGGTGACTGGAGCGAGATGGGCTGCTGCGCCATCTTCATGATCTGCTGCACGCGTTCGACCGGCAGGTTCATCTCCTCCGCGACCTCCTCGGGCGTCGGCTCATGGCCGAACTCCTGGAGGAGCTGCTTCTGCACCTGCATGACCTTGTTCAGCGTCTCGATCATGTGGACCGGGATGCGAATGGTGCGGGCCTGGTCGGCGATGGAGCGGGTGATGGCCTGGCGGATCCACCAGGTGGCGTAGGTGGAGAACTTGTAACCGCGGCGGTATTCGAATTTCTCGACGGCCTTCATCAGGCCCATGTTGCCCTCCTGGATCAGGTCGAGGAAGGAGAGGCCGCGATTGGTGTATTTCTTGGCGATGGAGATGACCAGGCGCAGGTTGGCCTCGACCATCTCGGTCTTGGCCTGGTGCGCCTCGCGGATGAAGCCGCGGGCGACTTTCAGCGTGTCCATCAGGCCCTGGGGCGTGATGCGCATGTCGGCCTCGAGATGCTTGAGGCGGAGGTTGACGGCGCGGACGTCGAGCGCGACGTCCTTCTTGGACTTCGGGTGCTTGGCCCGGTGCAGGTCGTGGAAGCACTTCTCGACCTCGTGGATCTTCGGGCGCAGCTCGAGGAGAAAGTCCTCGAACACCTTCAGCTTGAAGAAATATTTGACGTAGCTCGCGCGGAGGACGTTGTCGCGCTTCTTGAAGCGGATCATCGCGTTCTTGCGGGTCTTTTCGTCGCGGGACTTCAGCGCATCGTTCCAGGCTTCCGTGGCGATGGCGTCGTTGCTGCGCGTAATTTCGACGAGCTTCTGGAGGTTCTTGAAGTAGACGTCGCGGCTCTCGATCTTCTTGTCAATGACGAGGCGGTCAAAACGCTCCGTGCGGAGCAGCAGCTTCTCGCCGAGGTCGGAGAGGTGCTTGCCGACCGGACCGAGGGCGAAGAGGGCGGCAAGCGCGTTGATTTCGGCGGTCTCGATCCGCTTGGAAATTTCGACTTCCTGCTCGCGGGTCAGCAGCGGGACCTGGCCCATCTGCTTGAGATACATGCGGACCGGATCGTCGAGGATGTCGTTGTTCGACGTCCTTGACTCCTCTTCCTCGGCCTCCTCCTGGCGCTGCTTGTAGTTGTCGACCTCACCCGGATCGAGGATGTCGATCTCGAGGTTTTGCAAAATGGAAATGACGTTCTCGATGTCCTCCGGATTGTCGACGGACTCGGGCAGGGCCTCGTTAATGTCGGCGTAGGTCAGGTAACCCTGCTCCTTCGAGAGGCGGATGAGATAACGGATCTTCTCGTTCAGGTCGCTGGAAAGATTTTCGAGGGCCTTCTCCTTGAATTCCTTGGCCGCGTCGGCGGTGGCCGCCAGGGGGGCGCTGTGCTTGGTCGGCTCCGCCGTTTTGCCGTTGGGGGCAGCCGCTTTCGCCGGTTCGGGATGCTTGGCCACCACCGGGACCGGGGCGTGGGCTTTTTCCTGAACCTTCTCCTTGGGCTCGTGGGCGTGTGCTTTCACCGGCGCCTTTTCGGACGCAGAGTTGGCGGTGTGCTTGGTGGCGGGTTTGGTGGGCTTGGGATGGCTCGGCATAACGTAAATGATAGCTACCTAGACAGGTTACGGTCCGGCAGCGGACAGTGGCGGCACAGTCAGGAATCAAGCGAAAGCTTCGGCGGATGTTGGAGCTGTCGGGAGATTTCGGCGCGCTGTTTCAACAAGGAAAGTAGGTCAGGGTCACCATTCGTCCCTTTCGAGGCTATTTCAAGTTCTATTTGCCTCAGCTTCGGCTCGAGAAAACAACGCTGCAGGGACCGCAATCCTTCGTTGGCCATCTTCGCCAGGTCATCCTCTCCGGCCACCTCAAACAGGAGGGAGGCGACGAGAGACTTTTCCTCCTCTGTTTCAAGGAGTTGGTCGAGCTGTTCGCGGCCGGCCCAACCGTTGTGGGTGGCCTCCCCCAAAATGCGGTCAAGCAGCAGTCCGGCGGTATGTGACTGGTCGATCCACTCCGGCGGCAAATGGCTCGAGAGGGTGCGCAAGAGCGACTCGTGATGCAGGCACAGAAAAAGGAGATGCGCCTCCGTTGTCTTGCCGCGAGTCTCCGTCGCAAGCGCGGCCCCGGGGGCGGGCAGGGCATGGGGGTTGACGAAGCGCGCGCCGCTGGGCCGCGCCATAAACCCGCGCAGGTCTCGCTCCAGCGAATTCAGCGGTACGCGCAGGTTCAGGGCGATTTCGCTGAGGAAGGTCATGCGCGTCACATCCGAGTCGGTCTGGGCGATAATCTCATAGAGCGCCGTGGCCGCGCGCGATTTCTGTTCGGCCGACGCCGCAGCCGCGTGCGGGAGCAGCGAGCGGCAGGCAAACTCCATGGCCGACAGCGAACTCTTTTGCACCTCCGCGTAGGCGGCGAGTCCGCGTTCGAGGAACAGCAGATCGGGATCCAGCTTTTCCGCGCCGGCGAGCATCAGGAAACGCACCTCGAGTCCGGCCTTCAGCGCCATGGGCAGGAAACGCAGTGCCGCCTTCTGCCCGGCGCTGTCACTGTCGAAGAAACACTCCACCCCCGGATGATAGCGGCGGAGCAAAGCGAGCTGGCCCTCGGTGATCGAGGTGCCCTGCGGTGCGATGGCGGTCTGGAGTCCAACGCTCCAGCAGCGCAAGGCGTCCAGTTGCCCCTCGACGAGCACAAAGGGATGGCCTTCGCCCGCGTGGCTGCGCGCCCGGTCCAGGTTGAACAGCAGATTGCTTTTCGTGAAAATCGGGGTCTCCGGCGAGTTGACGTATTTGGCCTCGCGCGCCGGGTCGTCCAGCGGGGTCAACTCGAGCTGGCGCGCGGTGAACGCCACGATGCGTCCCTGGTGGTCGCGAATGGGGATCATCAGGCGTCCGCGGAAACGCGGCCGCAAAGCCCCGAGCGTGAGCACGGCGCCATCGCGCGTGAAGAACAGTCCGCACTGCCGCAACGCGTCCTCGGTGAACGAGCGTTTCAGAAGCGCGGCGGCGAGTCCGCTGTCCTCCGGCGGGGCGAAGCCGATCTTGAACTCCTCCGCCAGCTCCAGCGAGAAACGCCGGTTCTTCACCCAATACTCGCGGATGAATTCGCCGGGCGGGGTCGGGGCCAGAAATGCCTGCCGGTAGTATTCCGCGGCGAGGTCATGGATGTCGAAAATCTCCTGCCGCAGCGAGCGCGTCTCCTGCGACGGCCCGCCCGAGCCCGCCTCGTATTCGAGTGTCACGCCAAAGCGCTGCGCGATGGCCTCGACTGCCTCGGTGAATTGCAGGCCCTCGGTCTCCATCACGAAATTGATGACATCGCCCGCCTTGCCGCAGCCGAAGCATTTGTAGAAGCCCTTGTCGGCGGATACATTGAAGGAGGCCGTTTTTTCCGAATGAAACGGACACAGGCCCTTGAAGCGGCCGCCGCCCGCTTTTTTCAGCGCCACGACGCGCACCACCACGTCGTGGATGTTCACGCGATTCTTGAGATCGCGGAGGCTGTTGGCTTTGATGACGGGCACGGGAGAACATAACCTGTAGCGACGGTCCGTGACCCTCGCCGAGCACAAAATCCGGGTCCGCCCGCTTTCGGCGGCGTCTCGGCCCAGGTTCCCCGCGAATTAGTGAGGCGTACCGATCGAAATGGCAACCGGGACTATATTGGCAGGGCGAGTCGTCCCCGCCGAGCCGTTCGGCCGAACGGCTCATCCGGCCTGTCCGCCGTAGTCAAAAGCCATGCAGATGAACCACAGCTGGACACAAATCCGCCCAGATTCGGGAGTGTTTTCAAGTCAGCGTTCGCGAAAAATCGCTGGAGGGACGGTCTCCGTACCGTCCGGGCTGAGGCACCGGCCGCCGTCCGGGCTGAGGCACCGGCCGCCGTCCGGGCGGGCGGACTGGCGGTCGCTTGTGGCCGGTGCGGAGACCGGCCCACCAGCGGGCCACCCGTCGGAGAAACCCGCGATGGAAGACACTCCCTAAGGAGAGAGCCGGCCCGCCGAGATCGAGCGCCAGCCCGGATATTTCACCCTCTGCTCGCAACCGAAACCACACCCGGTGCCAAATCTTTTTCCGCATTCACGGCTGCTCGGGATATCCGGGCTAGAGGCTACTCACCAAACGGTGACGAAGCGAAGCTTCGTTGGTCGGGCGGTTTTCATTCTGCATCGGTGTCAATCGGTGTTCATCTGTGGTTTCTGAATGCATCGGTACGCCTTACCCACGATTCCGTCACTCCTCGTAGCGCTGAATTTCAGGCTCGATCCTTTTTCGCGTCCCCTTCGCATGTTTCGCGGGCCCTTTGAATTTTCGGGGGGCCGATCCCGCCGGCGACAGTATTAGAGCGCCGGCGACAGTATCTGCAAAAAAATCGTCTGGAGATTAAACTTTTAACCGCTGGTACGGTCTGTCACGGTGCGCCCCTTCCGCTTCGGACCTCCTGCGCACCACTTTCATGCGTTCCTTCCTCCCCCCCTCGATTCTTGTCCTGGCCCTTGGCTGCGGTCTCGCGGCGTTCGCCGCCCCCAAGCCGCTCCCGACCGCCCCCGTCTGGGAGCACCGGCTGGTGGATTTCAGCGATGCCGACTACCGCTATGCTGTCGAACAGCTTCTGCAGGACTTCGAGCAGGCCACCGGCCGCCAGCTCGTCCCGGGGGCCAAGAAAAAGGTCGGTCTGAAAATCTATTCCGACTCCGGCCCGGGCCTCGCCACGCCGTTCGGGCTGGTGCGCGGTCTCATCGTCGCGCTCGAGAAACGCGGTTTCATCCGCGAGAACATTTTCCTCGTCGGCCTCAACCCGTTGCGTTTGCGGCTGACCGGCTACCTGCCATCCTTCTCCAGCGGGGTGGTGCCGTTTCCCGGGCATCAGGTCTACGTGCTCGAGTCGGGCAAATTCTACGATCCGACCTGGTTCTACGACAGTCCGCTGCCTTCGCGTTTTGATCCCGTGACCAACGACCGGGCCGTCGAGGCCGCGGCCGGCGGCAAGTCGACCACCACCACCGAGGAGGACCGCAAGAGCTTTCTCGCCACCCCGCTGTTCCTCGACGCCGATTTCTGGATCAACCTGCCGGTCTACACCGACCACCCCGTGCTCGGCATCAATGGCGCGCTGGTCAACGCCACCCTCTGGAATGCCAGCAACACCTTTCGCTTCTTCAAGAGCCCGGCGACCGCGCCCGCCGCCGTCGCCGAGATGGCCGCCATCCCCGAATTGCGCGAGGGTTGGGCGCTCAATATCGCCAGTCTGCAGCTCTACCAGTTCATTGGCGGCCCGTATTTCAATTCACTCTACACCAACTCGGAGCCGCGCCTGCTGATGAGTGCGGATCCCGTCATCCTGGACGCCCTGATGCTGGTGAAGCTGAACGCGGCGCGCAAGAAAGCCGGCTTCGAGCCGATCTCGGAGGATGACGCCCGCATGCTGGACTTTGCCCAGCAGCTCGGCGTCGGCTCGAATGACGCGCCCCACGTTAGCCTGAAGCGCTCAGGCGGTGGTCAGCCTTGAGCGGATTCGGGCGCCTGGCGCTGCTCTTCCCGGCGGCCGGGCCCACCGAGATAAGCTGCTTGAAAGTGACCTCGATTTTGAAGCGCAGGGCGTAGAGGCGGATGATCTCCGCGGGAGGGTGGACGAGCAAATGGGGACGGTAAGCCTCGTACATTAGGCTGACCGCACGATGCGTGAGGTAGGGCGGAGCGGCCCGCTCCGCCGCAGCGCACCGGGACGGCGGCGAGTGCGGGGCCTCGACGGCGGCGAGTGCGGAGCCTCGACGGTGCGCCCGACCCATCTGGCTATCGCGCGAGTCTCAAGAGACCCCTCCCTGCGCCCCGTCCGTGTTCACGAAAGGATGGGAGGTCTGCTTCTGCGACACCGGCAGATAGATTTGAAAAATCGAGCCTTGGCCGGGAGTGCTTTGCACCTGCAGGGTGCCGCCGTGGGTGCGCACGATGCCCAACACCGCAGCGAGGCCGAGGCCCCGGCCGGTGAACTTGGTGGTGAAAAATGGATCAAAGATCCGGGTCAGCACCTCGGGGGTCATCCCGCTGCCCGTGTCGGCGATTTCCAGGTAGACGTAGTCACCGGGAGTAAGTTCGCTGACCGGACCCGATCCGGACAAGCTGGGCTGGGGCAGGGTAATGACTTTCGTGGTGAGGCGAATAACCCCGGGAGTTTCCCCATGGGCCTCGGAGGCGTTGATCACGAGATTCATGATCACCTGCCGGATTTGCGTGGGGTCCGCTTCGATGCGCAACAGGGCGGGGGCGAGGTCGAACTCCAGTCGGGCCTGCTTGCTGATCGACAGCTCGAGCAACCGCGTCGTTTCGGTGATCATCTCGTTAAGGTTGATGCGCTCGATCATGAAACTGCCCTTGCCGGCGTAGGCGAGCAGCTGGTGACAAAGTTCAGCGGCGCGGCTCGTGGACGTGATGATACTGGCGAACCGCACTTGGTTGGCGGGCGAGACGCTGGCATCCATTTGGGCGAGGGAGCAGTTGCCGAGGATGACCGTAAGCAGATTGTTGAAATCGTGGGCGATGCCACCGGCCAGCACCCCCAGGCTTTCCAGTTTCTGGGCCTCAAGCATCTTGTGCTGCAGTTTGTTGGCCTCCTCCTCGGCTTGTTTGCGGTCAGTAATGTCGGTATGCGTGCCGGTGATGCGTCGCGGTTCGCCGGTCGTGGGGTCCCGCACCACGACCTTCCCGCGATCAAGGATCCAGCGCCATTTGCCTGACTTGGCGCGCATCCGGCACTCGATGGCATAGTGATCCCGGCCCTGCCAGATTTGCTCTTCGTCCTCGAGCACGTGCGGCCGATCATCAGGGTGGACGAGGTCAAAGAATCCCTGCCGGTTAAAACTTATTTCATCCAACGTGTAGCCCAGCATGCCGGCCCAACGCGGACTGCGCTGGATCTTGCCGCTGGCGACATCCCAGTCCCAGAAGGCATCCTGACTGCCTTCGAAGACGAGTTGCAGGCGCTCCTCGCTTTCGCGGATGGCGCGCGCCTGCTGGGACAACCGGTACAGCAACCGTCGCTGCCACAGCAAAATTCCCAGCGCGGACACGGCCAGACCCAAGAGCGGCAATAGATAATCCTGCACATCGCGCCAGCGCAGTTTCCTTGGTTCCAGCGGTCCCAGCCATTTTTCGTGCAGCTGCGCATAGCTGCCGTTTTTCTGGACGGTGATCAGACCCTCGTTCAATTGGGCGAGCAGCTCGGTATCGTTCAAGTGTACGCCAAAGTGGGTGCGGTAGTCAAAATCCAGGAGCGGCATGTCGGCGTCCACAATGTCAGTGTAACCGGTGGTTTTCAGCAGCTGCTTGGTGGCAAGTTCGGTGGCAATCAGCAGATCGGCCCGTCCCTCATGCAAGGCGGTCGCACACTCCTTCAGGTTGGCAAAATAAACATACTGGACATTCCAGTTCTGCTGGCGGGCGTATTCGTGGGCGCGGGATTCCCGTAAAGTCGCCAGCCGCCGTCCGGCCAGATCGGCGCTGGTACGGACCGCGGGGGCATCGCGGCGGAGCAGGAGTCCGCCTTGCATTTGCATCGTCGTCGTCGAGCAACGCATGAATTCAAGCCGGGCGGGCGTCGCCACGATATTGCAGAGAATATCAATCCGGCCCTGCTTGAAACCGTCCAGCAATTCATCCCAATCCAGCAGATGGAATTCGACCCGCAACCCCTGTGTTTGGGTCACGGCCTGCAGGAGTTCCACGGAAAACCCGGCCGGTCGGCCCAACTCATCGGCGAAGGTGTAGGGTGCGGTATGGGTTTCCACGCCAACCCGCAGCACCCGCGGTGCCGGGGCGCTCTGGGCCGCCAGCGCCAGACCAGGCGCAAGCAGCAGGACGGCGAAGAGTTGGCGGGGAGCTAGCCTCATGTCAGGTCTGGCGACCCTTGAAGGTGAGTTCTGCGATGCCTGATTTGTCCAGTCCGCCGAGCCCGAGGGCAATCATGCGCTCAAACTGTTCCTTGGTGGCCTGCGCGAGCGGCAGCGGCAGTCCGGTGTCGCGGGCGAGTTGGTGGGCGATCCCGGAATCCTTGGCGGCATGGGCCGCGGAGAAGAAACAGTCGTGGGCGCGATTCTGCATGTCCTCCCCGTCCGTCTTGAGCACCTGCGAATTGGCCCCGGTCTGGCTGAAGACTTCACGCAGCATGTCCAGGTCGAGCCCGAGCGCCTGGCCCAGGCCGAGGCCCTCGGCGAGGCCGGCTGTGTTGATGTTCATGACCATGTTCACGAGTGCCTTCACCTGCGCGGCGCTGCCGGTCGGACCGATATAACGGAGCGCGGTGCTGAGCTTTTCCAGAATGGGCCGCACGGCGTCGAACGTGGTCCGCTTACCGCCGCACATCAGGTAGAGCGTGCCGTTGCGCGCCTGCGGAATGCTGGATGCCATGCAGCCTTCCAGTGTGACGGCGCCGGCCAGCTGGGCGCGACGTTCGACCTCGAGATGCACCTTGGGGGTCAGCGTGGCGCAGTTGATGAAGGTTTTGCCGGTCGCGCCCTTCAGCAGTGAGTCACCGGTCTCGGCGAACACCTGCAATTGGGCGGCATCGTCGGTCACGACGGTGAAGATGATGTCGGCCACCGCCGTCACCTCGGCCAGCGTGGCGCAGGCCCGGGCCTCGATTTCAGCCGCCAGCTCGCGGGCGAGGAGAGCGTGGGCATCGTAGAGGGCGCTGATGGGATAGCCACAGTCCTTCAGCCGGCGGGCCAGGTTGCCGCCCATGCGGCCGGTGCCAACGAAGGCGATTGTTGGAGTCATGGTTAGTGGGCGAAAAAGGGATTATGCTGTTTCTCCTGTTTCAGGGTGGTGAGCGGACCATGGCCGCAGGCGAGCACGGTGTCCGCCCGCAGTTTCATGATCTTCTGTTTGTCGTTGCGGAGTTGCATGTCGAAATGCGTGGGGCTGCCCCCCATGGAGCTGGCGAAAATCGAGTCGCCGACGATGGCGAGCGGCCAGGACAGGCCGGTGATGAAGTAGGTCGTCATGCCGGGCGAGTGGCCCCAGGTGAACAGGGTCTTGATGGCCAGCTCCCCCAGATGAAAATGAGCGTTCTCCTGAAAGATTTTGGCGCCGGCCCGGTCGCAGGGCTCAAGTTCGCTGGCCCACACCTCCGCGCCGCCGGCGGCCAGGCGGTCCAGATCCGCGATGTGATCATCGTGGGTGTGGGTCAGGAAAATGTAGCGCAACGTCAGATTCTCGCCGGCGACCGTGTCGAGCAGCGACTGGGAGTCGGCGCCCGTATCGAACGCGGCCGCAAGGCGGGTCTTGCCATCCCACACGAGATAACTGTTCACCGTCATGTCCTCGAAGGCCGTATTAAACATGGCAAAGCCGCGCTTGAAGATCGGCTGTTCCGGATACCACTCGCGCCGGGCATGCGCCAGCAGGGCGGTGCGGCCCAAACCCAGGACGGGCGCGATGGCCGCCAACGCGGGTTCGAGGATCTCGCCCGCCTTGAGGGCGATGAGCTCTTCCACCGTGATGCTGGCTTTTCCCGCGAGGGCCGCGTCGGTCAGGTGGGAGCCGCGCTGGGCCTTGCCAATGACATCGGTGAAATTGTCTTCGAGGGGAATGCGGGGCATGTCCGTATTCCATCAGGTAAAATCGCAGCCGGCGCAAGCTGGCTTTGTCGCCCGTCCCATCGGGCCCGTCCCGGGCGGTTCATTAGCAGTGGGTCTGCTACCCTGCAGCTTGTCGTGGACCCCATGAACCGGTCGAATGGCCGCGGGAATCTGTACGCTCTTTTCTTTGCATCCCACACGCGAAATGCTTTTAATGCAGCTGTGCCCGCCTCGGTCCGCCTAATCCGCCACGTAATATTTGTTTTTCTGCTGCTGACCGGCATCCGGTTGTCAGCCGCGGCCGGTCGGGAATGGCCGGCCTATCTCGGCGACAAGTCAGCGAGCCACTTCTCGACGCTCGCGAAAATCACGCCCGCCAATGTCGCGCAGCTCGCAGTGGCGTGGACCTGGCAGGCCGGCGATGTGCGCCCGGGGTCATCGCAGATCCAGTGCAACCCGCTCATCGTCGACGGGGTGCTTTATGCGACCACCGCGCAGTTGAAACTGGCGGCGCTCGATGCGGCCACGGGGCGCGAACTCTGGCGTTTCGAGCCCTTCGAACCCAACGGGGTCAACCGTGGGCTGGCCTACTGGGCCGAGGGTGACGATCGGCGCATTTTATTTGGATCAGGGCGTTGGCTGCAGGCGGTCGATGCCCGCACCGGCCGGTTGATCGAAAGCTTCGGGGATCATGGGCGCGTTGATCTCGCCGCAGGGCTGGGCCGTGACGTCACCGGCCTGGCGATCCAGGCCAATACGCCCGGGGTCATTTATCGCGACCTGATCATCCTCTCCACCCGGGTGGGCGAGGGGCCCGCCCCGGCGGCACCCGGCCATATCCGCGCCTATCAGGTGCGCACGGGAAAAATGGCGTGGCGCTTCAACACGATCCCGCAACCCGGGGAGCCCGGTTATGAGACCTGGCCGGCCGATGCGTGGCAACGCACCGGGGGCGTCAATGTCTGGGCCGGGATGACCGTCGACGAGGCGCGCGGGCTCGTGTTCTGCCCGGTCGGTTCGGCCGCGTTTGATTTCTGGGGGGGCGACCGGCTCGGAAACAATCTCTACGCCGACTGCCTGCTCGTCCTCGACGCTGCGACCGGCCGGCATGTCTGGCATTATCAATTCACGCATCACGATCTCTGGGACCGCGACCCGCCCGCGCCACCGAACCTGCTCACGGTTCGTCGCGCCGGCCGCGAGATTCCGGCGGTAGCGCAGATCACCAAGTCGGGTCACGTGTGGGTCTTCAACCGCGAGACGGGCGAGCCTCTTTTCCCGGTGGAGGAGATTCCGGTGCCGTCGTCCGACCTCGCCGGTGAGGTGGCAGCCCCGACGCAGCCGCTTCCGCTCAAGCCCGCCCCCTTCGCGCGCCAGCTTTTCACCGCGGAGGAAATCACCAATCGGACGCCCGCGGCGCACCGGGCCGTGCTGGAGCGTTTCGCCCGGCTGCGGGCGCATACGCCCTTTGCGCCGCCGAGCCGGGAGGGCACGATTATTTTTCCGGGCTTTGACGGCGGGGCCGAATGGGGTGGGGCGGCCGCCGATCCCGAGGGTATCCTTTACGTGAACGCGAACGAGATGCCGTGGATCCTCAGCATGATCGAGACCGGCGGGGCGACCACGCTCGGCCAGCAGGTGTTCCTGCAAAACTGCACCGGCTGCCACGGCGCGGATCGCAAGGGCAATGTGGCGGCGAACATTCCCTCGCTGCTCGACATCAAGCAGCGACTCAGCCGGGAGCAGGTGATGGAGGTGATCATGAAGGGCCGCGCGGTGATGCCGGCTTGGTCGTTTTTGTCCGCGCCGCAGCGCGAGGCGCTGGTATCGTTTCTCCGGGAGGAGGCCGATCCGGCGGCCCCCGAGCAGCACGGCGGCTGGCAGACCTACGCGCCGGACACCCGAAAAGCGGAGGCTGCGCCGCCACCCTATACCCACACGGGTTACAACCGCTGGCTCGATCCCGATGGTTATCCCGCCGTGAAACCGCCGTGGGGCACGCTGAACGCGATCAATCTCAACACCGGCGAATACCTCTGGCGCGTGACGCTCGGCGAATATCCCGAGTTGACCGCCCGGGGCGTCCCACCGACCGGCACGGAAAACTACGGCGGCCCGTTGGTGACCGCGGGCGGCCTCGTGTTCATCGGAGCGAGCAAAGATGAGATGTTTCGCGCGTTTGACCGGCGCACCGGCCGCGAACTCTGGCGGGTGAAGCTGCCCGCCGGCGGCTACGCGAGTCCCGCGACCTATGAAGTGGGCGGCCGCCAGTATATTGTGATCGCCTGTGGCGGCGGCAAAATGGGCACGAAGAGTGGCGATACCTACATGGCATTTGCGCTGCCTCCGGTCCGTTAAGATTCCACTCACTCCGCATGAAATCTCTGCTGGCCGTTTTTCTCGCTACGCTGGCCGCTGACTTCGCCGTGGCCGCGGAGTCCCCGGCAATTCTGTTGTGGCCGGGCACGGCGCCGGGTGAGACCTCTGCCCTCCCACCCGAGACCGACACCTCCAAACCGGAGGGCGATTTGGTCGCCGGCCGGCGGGTCATCCGGTTGGGCAGCGTTTCCCAACCCACCCTCACGGTCTACAAACCGGATCCCGCAAATGACACGGGCGCGGCCGTGCTCGTGTGTCCCGGCGGCGGCTATTATATCCTGGCGATGGATCTCGAGGGCACCGAGGTCTGCACGTGGCTCAACTCCCTCGGCGTCACGGGGATTCTGCTCAAGTATCGGGTGCCGCGGCGCGCGGGCTTGCCGCATTACCTCCCGCCCTTGCAGGATGCCCAGCGTGCCCTCGGACTGGTGCGACAGCAGGCGCAGTCACTCGGCATCGATCCCCACCGCATCGGCGTTCTCGGTTTTTCCGCGGGCGGACATCTGGCCGCGGCGCTGAGTAACAACCACACCGCGCGCTCCTATCCCAGCGTGGATGCCGCCGATCAGGTCAGCTGCCGTCCCGATTTTTGCGTGCTCATCTATCCGGCCTACCTGACGGGCAAGGACCCCAGTGCCGCCGTGGCCGTGGAATTGCCGGTGAGCACGGCGAACACTCCTCCGACCTTCATTGCCCAAACGCAGGACGACAACCCGTACGTGGAATCGACGCTGGTGTACCACCAGGCGTTGAGGAACGCGCACGTGCCGGTCGAAATGCATCTCTATGCGAACGGTGGCCACGGTTACGGACTGCGGCGGACGGAGGCCAACGTCACGGCTTGGCCGGACCGCGTGGCCGAGTGGATGGGGGCGGCGGGCTGGCTGCAGCCCGCGAAATAATCCAGTCCGCGTCCGCGCGCTCGACTTCGGGCCGTGCCGGTGCCAATCATTCCGTCACCGCGAAGGGCGGTCATGCTCATGCCCCAACTCGTTCACATCGCCAACCTCTGGTCACTCGCCCGGCATCCGTCGCTGGCTCGCGAGTGGTCGCTCGAAAGAAAAATCAAGGCCATCGCCGCCGCGGGTTTCGATGGCCTGACCACGGCGGTCACCCCGGATCACCGCCGGCTCGCGGACAAGCACGGACTCCGCCATATTTTGGGTTTCATTTCCACCGACGACCCCAAGGAGTTTAGCCAGCTCATTCGCGGACAGAAGGCGGGCGGCGCGGTCCACATCAACGTGCAGCTGGACAATCACGACACGCCGCCGGCGCTCGCGACGCGGCATTGGATCCAGTTGGTGCGTGCGGCCGAGCAAGTCGGTGGGGTGGTCGTCTCGCTGGAGGTGCATCGCGATACCTGCACCGAGACACCGGAGAAGACCTACGAGCTCGCCGAGCGTTATCACCGGGCTACGGGGGAACTCATCAAGATGAATTTCGATTTCTCCCATCTCGCCGCGGTGAAGCACCTGCACCCGGGCAACTACATCGAGTTTCTCCTCGATCATCCGGCGCTGCTGCAACACAGCGAGCAGGTGCATTTCCGCCCGTTCAACGGCCATCATGCCCAGGTGCCGGTCACGCACCGGGGCGAGCTGACGCCCGAGGTGAAAAGCTATCTGGTCTTTGTGGAGGCCCTGATGAAACTTTGGAAGCAGGGCCGGGGCAACAAGCACAAGACGATGTACGCCTGTCCCGAGATGGGACCATATGCCGACGGTGGCGGCGGCTACAACATCACCGGCCTGCCGCCGGCATGGCCCGACGCCGTGGTCCTCCGCCACGAACTCGCCCGCGCCTGGGCCCGGGCCTGAGGGGGGCGAGTCGTCCCCGACGAGCCGCACACCCGAGCGGCTCATCCGGAGGATTCGCCCTACCCATGTACAGTTACTGCTTGTGGATATCTTTAAGAACCGGGTAGGTCCGCCGTCCGCGGCCCGTCGGGAGACGGGCCCTCCATGTTTTATCCGCGGGGTTGATGGCCCCGCCGCCATTTTTTCACATCGGCTTCGGCGAACGCGGCGGGCAGGTGGCGGCGTTGGTCAGCGGATACACGGCGCGGATCCGCGCGAGCAAACTCTGGTAGAAATCATAGCTGGGGTCGCCGGCCGTGCGCGGGAGCACGCGGACAAGTTCGGCCACGTTCCTGTTCGCCGCCGCCTGATATTCTTCACGCAGCCGGACGCCGCGTTCGCGATAACCGATGTTGTCGATGCCGGCAAATTCCGCGAGCAACGGCAGCCACTTGTGGGCGTATTGGACGTGCGCCGTCTCGTCGATGATGTCGAAGAGCATCATCTCGGCGGACTCCAGGTCCTGGCCTTCCTTGAAATCGACGTAGCCTTCGTTCTTCACGACAAAGTAACCGGTCTCAGCCACGAGGCCGATCATGAAGACATTTTCATACACCTGCGCCTTCGTGAGCGGCTCGGCCTTGAACGGGGCCAGGAGTTCGCGCTGCCGGGCGAAGGCCTCGTCGAGGGTGATCCCAAGTTTTAACGCGAGCGCCTTGAGTTCCGTCTCCCGCGCCCCCTGATCATAACCGGGGAAGCCAACCTCCTCGAGGCCGATGCCGAAATCCCGCAGGCGCGAGTAGCCGGAGTCGCCGTGGCGCGATTCATCCCACAGGTGCCGCGACACATCATGCTGCCAGGCCCAGGGCATGTAGTGGCCGTCGTAGAGCCAGGCCAGCTGCTCGTCGGGCAGATTTTTCTCCATCATGTAACCCATGCCCCAGAAAAGCCGGCGGGCCTCGATGCTCGTGGCAAAATCGGCGCGCACATAGTCCATGAATGGCTGCTGGGGGCGGATCGGCACCTGGCGGGCGCTGAAGCGACTCAGGCGAAAATCAGGGGCGACGCCCGCGGGTTGCGCAGCCGAGCCGGGCGCCACCGGCAGCGCCGCGCGGAAATGCCCGCAGTCGGTGAGCCGGGCGGTGACGCGGGCGCGGAAGGCGGCGTCAGTGGTATGCGGGTGCCGGCGACGATAATCGCGGTACCAGAGCCACTGCTGGCTCTTGATCTGGTTGATCTCGTGGAGCAGCGCGATGGTGGGGGCGTCGTGCACCGGGTGCACCGTGGCCATGTATTCGCCGTAAGCGCCGACGAGGGTTTTCAGAAGCAGTTCATAGATGGCGTCGAGGGCATCATCGAGGCTGGGGGCGAGCAAAGCGGCGTTGACGAGCTGTTCGAGGCGCGGGGAGACCGGTGCGTCGGCCTTGCCGCCGGGAAACTGCTCGATGCGCTCGCGCAGGCGGCGGATGCACTCGGCCTGATCCCAGATGTGCCGGTGAATGCCACTCTTGTCGTTCCACTCGGCGACGTCGCGACCCCAGGCGGCGAGCAGGCGGTGGACGGAACGCTCCACGTATTGCCAGTCGTGCAGCAGGTCCACGTTGCGTGGTCGCTGCTTGGTGTGCGCCGCGACGAGAACAGTGGGCTTGGTCGGAGGGGAGGCGAGGGGTTCCGCGGCGGGCGTGCTCATTGGACGGGGCGCATTGCACTGCACCGCCCGCGGAGATACAAGCTTATGCCCGGAGTCCACCCGGTGAAATTTCACGGCGAAACCGGCGGATTGGTCTCTCGGCCATTGCCGCGGTGGAATAATAATGTCCCACTTTGGACATGCCTACCCCCCGGAAGCCGGATCCGTTGCAGTGCAGTTTTTTTCACGAGCAGGGTTATCTGATTTTGCCCGACGTCTTTGACCCCGCTGATCTCGAGCCCCTGCGCCAGGAATTGCACCGTGAGATCGGCAAGAAGGCCCGCGAACTGCAAGCCGCCGGCCAGCTGGTCAACCTCCACGCGGCACTTGATTTCGACCATCAGCTCACCGCCATCCAGCAGGACTCCCCGGAATGCGGCGAGGCGATCATCAAGCACCTGGAGGGTTTGCGCGGCGGCGGCTTTCATGCGCCGGAGATGTTCGACGTGATTGCGCACCCGAAGCTGCTGGCCAAGGTCGGCGCACTCCTGGCCACGGAGGAAATCGTGGCCTCCTCGGTATACCGCATCCGGCCCAAGCTGCCCAATCTCGGCCGCGGCATCGTGCCCTGGCATCAGGACAGCGGTTACTTCGCCGAGCATTGCGACACGCAGCTCATCATCACCTGCTGGGTGCCGCTGGTGGATGCGACGGTGGCCAACGGTTGCATGCAAATCCTCCCGCGCACCCATCGGGGCAAAGTAGCCACACATCACACCGGCGGCAACGCGGGCTTCCTGGTGATCAAGGACGAGGATCTTCCTGACGATCCGCGTCATGCCATCACGGCGGCCTGTCCGCGCGGCGGCGTGGTCTTCATGACCAACCGCACGCCGCATTGCTCCACGCCAAATACTTCCGACCACATCCGCTGGAGCGTGGATCTGCGCTTTCAGTCCGCCGGGACGCCCAGCAATGTCGGGCTCGAACCCGCGTCGATTGCCGCCGACGGCACGGCGGACGCGGCTTTCTACGACAAGGTGAATGTCGCCTGCTATCCGCCGGAGGCGGATTTCCTCGTGAGCAGCCGGCTGACGCCGGAGCAGGTCACCAATTATGCGGAGTACGCCCGCCGGAGGGAGATCTACGACCGCACCAAGACCGGATTTTCGGCCTATCGCCGCTGGCCGGGTAAAATGAACGTCAACGATCCCGCGCCCACGCGCACGGGACATTGAGCCGAAATTAACCTTAATTCCGCAGAAGGTTTGGCCATTACCGAGCCGGCTGGCGACATAGGACAAATGCACAAAAAGCGCAAAAGCATAAAGTTGGCACCCCTGCGTGGAGCCAGGAGTACTCACCTCGCAGGTGAAAGCATTAAAGTGCCAGCTAACCCGGTTTCCCCTCTGAGTCCTTCGCGTCCTCCGCGTTTCAATTGAGTTTTCCAGGATTAACAGGAGGAAAGGGCCGGGAGGGTTGGAGACGCAACTAGAACCACATTCATATGCCCCCGCCCCCGACCGACCGGTCCGCGGATCGGATTACGCCATTCCCGCGCCGGGATTTCCTGAAAAGGGCCGCGGCGGGGGTGGCCCTGTTGACCGTCCGGCCTTGGCCGGCGATGGCCGGACCCTTTGAGGCCTTCGATTTTGATCAACTGGTTCCGGCCGATAAAAAACTTCAGCCCGCCTGGGTGAAGTCGCTGTTCGCGCGGGGCACGCCGGAAGTCTTGCGCGGCAGTGACCTCAAGTTTGTCGGCATGCCGGTCGGTGGCATCGGCGCGGGTCAGCTGTATCTGGGCGGTGATGGCCGGCTCTGGCATTGGGACATCTTTAACCGCGTGGAGAACAGTGGCACAGGCGGCCCGCACTATGCCGAGCCGCTCACCCCGTCGGCGCCACTGCAGCAAGTTTTCTCCCTGACGATCGGCCAGGATACGCGGGCGCTCGATCACACCGGATTTTCCACGATCGCCTTTCGGGGCGAATATCCGATCGGCCGGGTGGAATACGCCGACGCCGGGGTGCCGGTGACCGTGCAGCTCGAAGCGTTCTCGCCGTTCATCCCGCTGAACACCGACGACTCAAGTTTGCCCGCCACCATTCTTGAATATACCCTGCGCAACACCTCCGCCGTGCCGATCGCGGCGACGATCACCGGTGAATTGGAAAATGGGGTCTGCCTGAATAACCGCTGGCTTGACGGGATTTTGCGGAATCGGGTTATCCGTGAGTCCGGCCTGACGACCCTGTGCTGTTCGGCGGAAAGAGCGGCGCCAGAGCCGGGGCGCCGTCCCGACATTATTTTTGAAGACTGGAACCAGGCGACCTACGCCGGCTGGCAGGCGGAAGGAACGGCATTCGGCCACGGTCCGGTCAAGCAATCCGCGATTCCAGCCTATCCGGGCGCGGTGGGCGGTGATACCGCCCAGGTGGTCAACTCGCAGGTGGCCGCGCCCGGGGAGACGCCCGCCGAAAAGGACCGGGCCGTTGGCAAGCTGCTCAGCCGTGAGTTTATCATCGAGCGCAACTTCATCACGTTTTGGATTGCCGGCGGCAAGACGCGCCCGGCGTCGCGCTTTGGGCTGACGCTGTTCGTGGCGGGCCAGCCGGGGCAGACGGTCGCCGGGCAGGAGCAGATCGGGACGACCCTGCAACATTTCGATGTCCGCGCCCACGCGGGGAAAACGGCGCGATTCGAAATTGTCGATGACGCCACCGGCAGTTGGGGCCACATCGGCGTCGGCAAGATTGTACTGACGGACCAGGCCACCGCCGCCGGGCCGTTGGAGGAGCTGGCGGATTTCGGGACAATGGCGCTGGCCTTGCGCGGCGCCGCGGAGGACCAAGCGAGCCCCGACGCGACGGCGCCGTTCGCTGGCAAATTATCCGGAGCCCTCAGTCGCAAACTCACCCTCGCACCCGGCGCCTCGGCCAAGGTGACGTTTGTGCTCGCGTGGCATTTTCCGAATCTGGCGCTGCCGAAACTTGGTCGCGTCGGACGCTTCTACGCCAACCGGTTTTCTTCGGCGCACGAAGTGGTGCGCTATGTTGCGACCCAGTATGACCGCCTGGCCGGCGACACCCGTTCGTGGCGCGACACCTGGTATGACTCATCGCTGCCGTGCTGGTTGCTGGATCGCACGTTTCTCAACACCTCGATTCTCGCCACCTCAACCTGTTTTCGTTTTGCGGACGGCCGCTTTTACGGCTGGGAGGGCGTGGGCTGCTGCGCCGGAACGTGCGGGCACGTCTATCACTACGCCCACGCGGTGGCGCGGCTGTTTCCGGAGCTCGAACGCAGCACGCGCGAGCACATTGATCTCGGCCGCGCGCTCCAACCGGATGGGGCCATTCATTTCCGGGGCGAGTTGAACGCCATTCCCGCGATTGACGCGCAGGCCGGGACGGTTTTGCGGGCGCTCCGCGAGCACCAGATGTCGGCGGATGCGGAATTCCTGAAACGAAACTGGCCCAACATCAAGCGGGCCACGCAATGGCTCATCACCCAGGACGACAACCTCGACGGCATCATTGAGGGGAGCCAGCACAACACGCTCGACACCGACTGGTTTGGTCCGGTGGCGTGGCTGAGCGGGCTCTATCTCGCCGCCCTAGTGGCTGCGGCGAAAATGAGCGAGGCCGTGGGCGACACGGATTTTGCGCGGCAGTGTCGCGGCCTGGCCGCCGTGGGGCAAAAAAATCTGGTCGCGCAACTTTTCGACGGAGAATATTTCATCAACCGGGTTGATCCGCAACATCTGGCGGCGGTCAATTCCGGCACGGGCTGCGCGATTGACCAGGTGTTCGGGCAAAGCTGGGCTTTTCAAGTCGGTCTGCCGCGCGTGTTGCCGCAAAAAGAGACCCGGGCGGCGCTGCAGTCGCTTTGGCGCTACAATTTCACGCCTGATGTCGGACCGTATCGCGCGGTGCACAAACCAGGCCGCTGGTATGCGCTGCCCGGCGAAGCGGGCTTGCTGATGTGCACCTTTCCGCGCCGGGATTGGGATTACGCGAAAGCCAAGGGCGAAGGTCAGGCGGCCTGGGCCGCGATGTATTTTAACGAGTGCATGGCCGGCTTCGAGCACCAGGTCGCCGGCCATATGCTCTGGGAAGGACTCCTGCTGGAGGGATTGGCCATCGAACGCGCGGTGCACGACCGTTACCACGCTTCCCGGCGCAATCCGTGGAACGAGGTCGAATGCGGCGATCATTATGCCCGCAGCATGGCGAGCTATGGCGTGTATCTGGCCGCGGGCGGTTATGAATACGATGGCCCTAATGGTCAGCTGGGCTTTGCCCCGCGCCTGGCCCCCGAAGATTTCCGTTGCGCCTTCACGGTCGCCGAAGGGTGGGGCAGCTTCAGTCAAAAAATAGTGGCGGGGCGGCTCGAGGCGGCCGTGATCCTCGGGTGGGGGCAGCTTCGGCTGCGGACCATTTCACTGGAGCTGCCGACCGGGCTGATCGGCGCGATCAGCCGGGTCACCCTCGAGGGAAAACAATTGGCGGCCAAGCTGGTGGTGGTTGACTCGCGCGCCGAACTGCAACTCGTCAACCCGCTGACGGTGGTCCGGGGTCAGACGTTGAAAATCACTCTAACATGAAAATATTCCCCCAAGCCCATCCCTCCGGTCCCGCTCTGGTCGGGTTTCTCGCCCTCTTTGCCGTGATGAACGCCATGGTTCCTCCCCGTGGCGATGCCGCCACTTTTGGGGACGACGTGGCCTTCCTGCAAAAATATACCGACCTGGTGGTGTTGCGCGACCAGGCGGGAGCGGCACGGGTGGCGGTCGCACCGGCCTGGCAGGGTCGCGTCATGACCAGCACGGCCGGGGGCGAGGGCGGCGCCAGTTTCGGCTGGATCAATCGCGAACTTATCGCGGCGGGCAAACTCCAGCCGCACATCAATGTCTTCGGTGGCGAGGACCGTTTCTGGCTCGGGCCGGAGGGCGGACAATTCTCGATCTTCTTTGCCCCCGGCGCCAAGTTTGAGCTCGTGCAATTCACGAAGCCCGCGGGCGTGACGGACTATGTCAATTCGCTGTGGAAGTTGCAGGACAAGCCCTACGGCGGGGATGCGGCCAACAGTTATAACGACGGCCCGCCCGCGCCCGGCGCGAAACCGCTCGGGCCGTTCTACGAGCTGGAATCCTCCTCACCCGCCGCCGCGCTCGCGCCGGGCCAAAGCCTCACGCACGTCCACCGCACCCTGCATCTGAGCGGCGCGGAAAAAGATCTCGACGTCGTGGCCCGGGCCGCGCTTGGCGTCTCCCTGGACGAGATGATGACAGCCCTGAAGCGCTAGCCCGGATATTTCACACTCTGCTCGCAACCGAAACCACACCCTGTGCCAAATCTTTTTCCGCATTCACGGCGGCTCGGGATATCCGGGCTAGTGTTTTCCAACCCAGCATGTCAGCGTTTACTGTCATTCAGCGTAGTGAAGAATCCACCGGAACGCCTGGTGGAGGGCCCGTCTCCCGACGGGCGCGGACGGCGGCCGGTGCGTCAGCCCGGACGGTCGGAGACCGTCCCGCCATTGAATTCCTCCATTCGTTCCGAATGACAAACAGGTTTGAAAACACTCCTTAGCCAATAGCAAATGCCAACTGAAAATCCCATCCAACGAGTGGCCATTGTCGGTACCGGCCTGATCGGTTCGAGCTGGGCGGCCCTTTTTCTGGCCCGCGGGCTGGACGTTGCCGCCACCGATCCCGCGCCCGAGGCGGAACGCGGCCTGCGGAGTTATGTGGACCGCGTCTGGCCCGTTCTCATTCAGCTCGGCCTGGCGCCCGGGGCCGACCGGGCGAAGCTGACGTTCTCGACTGATTTGAAAACCGCACTCACCGGCGCGGATTTTGTCCAGGAGAACGGGCCCGAGCGGGAGGATTTCAAGGTCCGGCTCTTTGCTGAAATGGATGCCCTGCTGCCGCCGGACGTCATGCTCGCCTCCAGTTCCTCCGGCCTGACCATGAGCGTGATTCAGCGCGGCTGCCGTCATCCCGGGCGCTGCGTCATCGGCCATCCCTTCAACCCGCCGCATCTGATCCCGTTGGTGGAAATCGTGGGCGGGCAGGGCACCGCTCCGGCAACCCTGGACCGCGCGGAAGAATTCTACACCCGCATGGGCAAGCGGACGATCCGGCTGCATAAGGAAATTCCGGGGCACGTCGCCAATCGCCTGCAGGCCGCGCTCTGGCGCGAGGCGGTGCACCTCGTCGCGGAGGGGGTTGTCAGCGTGGCCGACGTTGATGCCGCCGTGTGCGCCGGCCCGGGTCTCCGCTGGAGTGTGATGGGCCCCAACCTGGTTTTCCATCTCGGCGGTGGCCGCGGCGGCATGACTCACTTTATGGAGCATCTGGCCGTCCCCTTTGCCCGGATGTGGGCTGACCTCGGCCAGCCCGAGCTGACGCCGGAACTCCAGGCGACGATCATCCAAGGCGTGCAAACGGAAGCAGCCGGACGATCGATGGAGGATCTGGAAAAAGAGCGCGACCGGGTGATCCTCAGTTTGCTCCAGCTGCGACGGGATCAGGCCAAGTAATCCTCGCGGGCCGCATCATTCGCGGCACGCGTCCGGAAGGGAATTTCCGGACGTCACTTGCCCAGAATCTCGTCAGCGGGTTTCACGAGGTTTTTCTCGTGCTTGGCGGCGTTCTCTTTGGCCCGCTCCACGGCCTTGCCATAGGTCGTTTCGGCTTTGCGCAGGGGCGGCGGCGGCTCCCGGGCAGGGGCCTCCTCCTTCTTCAGGGGTTCACCGGCCGCGGCCACGCTGCTGGCCGGAATGGTCCCCG
>JANMVS010000021.1:0-4892 GCA_031392885.1 Verrucomicrobiota bacterium | reverse complement strand
CCCTCACCCCGCGTGAGAGCACCTGCGGGGTGAGGGCACCCCGCCCACAGTTGAAGTTGGTTCGTGTCGTTCACTTGAGCGTTAAAAGTTAAGCGTTGGGCGTTCTTACGGCTGCGGCCTGATGGCGCGGGCATTTCTGGCTCGGATTTCAACGAGCTCCTTCAGTTCCGGCATGTCGAGCACGAACCGCGTCTTCGGGTCGGCTGCGATCCGGTCGAGATCGATCGGTTCGGCGAAGACCATGCCACTATCATGGATCTCGCAGGCCCGCCTCAGCCAATAGGCGGCCTGGTCCGATTCACCGAGCAACAGGTAGTGATAGCCGTGGTCCGCCGGCGAGTATTCGCCGCGCTCGGCGTAGGGGGTGATTTTCTCCTGCAACCGCAGGGCGTCGACGGTGCGGCCTTCGAGGATCGCCGCCTTGACGTCCAGATTGAGGAGAATGGCCTCGGACTCGTGTGTCCGGCTGCGGGCCGCGGCAATCGCCGCGCGCATCTCGTCGAACCGTTTTAAGCTACCCAGCGACCAGATCAGGCAATAATAGGCATCATAGCTGTCCGGCGACAGCGCCACGGCATCCTGGGCATGCCGCACGGCGTGCTCATAGTCGCGGAGGGTGAAGTAGGCGTAGCCCAGATCCCAATGGTTGGCCGGGTTGAGCGGGTTCAATTCCAAGGCCCGGGCCTCCATGGCCGGCAGGCCCGGTCTCTCCTGGACCACCCGGAAATAGTCGCCCGCAAAATTGGCGACCTCCGCGTCGTTTGGCGCCAGCGCCAAAGCCCGGGCGACCGCCTCGCTGGCTTCCTTCCAGCGCCACTCAAAGAGCGTGTCGACATAGCCAATGATCATCCACGCCTCGGCGTTGCCCGGTTCCTTTTCCAACACCAGCCGGGCCTCGCGCATGGCCCGGCCATAGAGCTCCCGGTTGCGGGCCAAGGTGAAGGACCGCGCATAGCTGGGCAGCAGGGAATAGGTCGTGGCCAACCCGGCCCGCGCCGGGCTGTAGTCCGGGTCCAAGGCCAGAGCGGACTCAAATTGCTGCCGGGCCAGCTCAAGGTTGGCATAGACGCGCTTCGCCAGATTGGCCCGCGCCTGCAGGTAGAGATTGTAAGCCTTGAGGTTGGTGGTGACGGCCGACGGCCGCGCCAGGCCGAGCTTGGCCGAGAGGGTTTTTGCGATCCGGCCGGCGATTTCGTCCTGCACCGCAAAGATGTCCTTCAGGTCGCGGTCGTAGGTTTCCGACCAAACGTGGAAGCCATCGGCCGCCTTGATGAGCTGCGCCGTGATGCGGACCTTGTCGCCGGACTTGCGCACACTGCCCTCGACGACGTAGGCCACGCCGAGCTGGCGGGCGATTTCCGGAATGGGGGTGTCCTTGCCCTTGAAGTGAAACGCCGAGGTCCGGGCCGAGACTTTCAGCTCCGGCATCTTCGCCAGCACGTTGAGCAATTCCTCGCTGATGCCGTCGGAGAAATATTCATTGTTCTTGTCGTCGCTGAGATTGGCGAAGGCCAGCACGGCCACGGACTGCGCGGAAATCGCGGCCGGGGCCGCGGGCGCGGGCTTTGGCTCGCGGGCGCTGGCCGCTACGGGGGCCGACGGCGCGGGCGGGCGCAGGAACATCACGCCGGCGCCCACCGCGACCATGACGGCCGCGAACACAGCCCACATCCAGCGAGGGAGGACCTGTGTTGTAGCCGGCCTCGCTGAGGCCGGACCGGGGTCAGCGACCCCGGCTACAGCGAGACGGGGGCGACCCGGCTCCGTGCTCCCCGCTCCCGGCCGGCCGTGAGCGTCGCCGAGGGGCTCCCCGCCCAGGAGAGTCTTGACCCGCGCGCAAAACGCCGGCGGCGTCTCGCCGCCCGGCAGGCGCGTCCATTGCACCTTGAGAAAAGCATCCGGCACCTGCGCGCCGCGCTCGGTCGTCGCATCAATCGCCACCGGCACGATGAAGGTCTTGCCCTTGGCCATGAGATAAGAGCGGTCCTCGGCCAGTTTCCATTCCAAGCGAAAATAGCCCTCCAGGCGTGCCTGGGTGTTCGCCGAGATCACCGGCACGAAGAGCGCGCACGAATTGATCTGCCCGCGGATCTTGGCATCCCACGTGTCGCCGCCGACGAGTTCGTTCTGGTCGAACCACACTTCGAGCCCCTGGCTGCGCAATGCATCCGCGATGCGCTTCGCCGCATCGGTGTCCTCGCGGGCGTACGACAGAAATACAGCTTTGCTAGGATCGCTCATGGCTGACGAGTTGCGGAGAACGCGGATAATAGCCGAATGCGTCCGGCCTGCCCGCCATAGCCTTGGCGACGGCGGGTGTCCTCGCGGGCGCAAAAGAGAAAGACGGCTTTGGTGGGTTCGCTCATGTCAGGAATTCGATCCAAGCAGGATTGGCCACGAAAAGGCACGAAGAGACACGAAAAAGATTCTGCCCTGATCCGTGGAAACTTGTCGGGCCATAGCGCTGGGGCGACGGCCGGTTATCCGTCGTAAATGCATTGGTCGGGGTTCGGTCACTTGAGCGTTAAAAGTTAAACGTTGGGCGTTGAGCGTTCCGCTGTTCGTCAGAAGAGCGGCTGGGTGTTTTTCGGATCGGCGAGGATGGCTTTGAAACGCGGGTCGTCGCGCAGCGGGAAGAAAGTCGGGCTGTTTTTCAGGGCATGAACATTGAAAAACCCCGTCGTCGCCAACAGTTGCTGCAGCTCGGTGCAGGCCGCCGCCTTGTCCCCCGTCCAGGCCTGCACGAAGGCCAGGGCGAAACGCGGCCCCCGGGCCGCGAGCGCGTCCAATGATTCCGGCATGACCTCCCGCGCCCGGTGGGCCGCCGCGATCGCCTCGTCGCGGTGTCCCAGCAGGGCCTCGGTCTGCGCCAGCCAGTTCCAGAGCGCGACATTCTGCGGCTCCTGCACCAGCCGGCCGCGCAGCTCGGCGGGATATTTTTCCACCCGGGCCCGGGCGCCGGCGAGATCGCCCTGCGCCACCAAGATGGTCGCGCCGAGCACGGCGGACTCCACCGGCAGGGCCGCATTCGCCACGCCGCCGCCGGACGCATCCGGATACTCGCGATCGAGGCGCGCCGCCGTGGCGAGGTCGCCCTTAAGCACCGCCCAGCTCTTGCGGTAGCCCGCCGCCCGGGCCGGCCCGGCGCGCTCGGCGATGGGACCGGCCATCAACTCGTCCCCGGCCCGCGTCGCGCCGTCCAGGTAGAATTTCAGCCGCGCCAGCTCGAACGACTCCTTGATGGACTCGGGCAGCAGGCGCACGCGGCGTTCCTGCTCGACGATGGCTTCCGCGTAACGCCGGATCTGCACCATCGAAACCACCAGGTTGCGGGCCTGCTCCGGCGAGCCGGGGTCGAGCGCCGCCGCGTGGCGCAGGTTGGTCAGGGACTCCACGTAGCGGCCCTGCCGCCGCTGGACGAGGCCGGTCATGAAGTGGCCGTAGTAATCGTTGGGCCACTGGCGGACCAGCCGGGAAAATTGCTCCAAGGCGTGGGGATAGTCGCGCAGGCCGTAATAGTAGTAAGTGCCAAGGCCGCCAATCACGTCGGGACTGTCCGGCTCCAGCTGTTGCGCCCGCTCAATCGCGGCCCGGGCCTTGGCCAGCCGCGCGGCCGACGCATCGAAGAAAGTGAAGATGAGCGATGCGTGGACCGTCGCCAGTTCGGCCCAGATGCGGGCGGAGGTGGGATCCAGCGTCACGGCGCTTTTCAGCAGGGCTTCCTGGTTTTCGAGCTCCTCCCGGGTGTCGTTGCCGTTGCGGTTGATCTCGCGCGACCGCAGCAAAAGATCATAGGCGGCGGGATTGGACGTCACGGCGCGCGTCAGCAGGGATTTTTCCTGCGGGGAGAGCTTGGCCTGCAGGGCCGTGACGATGGCCTGCGCCAGCTCCGCTTGGATGGCAAAGATGTCCGTGAGGTCGCGGTCGTAGCTCTGCGCCCAGACGTGCTCGTCGGTGCGCGCGTTGATGAGCTGGCCGGTGACGCGCACCTTGTTGCCCTGGCGTTGCACGCTGCCCTCCAGCAGCCACGCGACCCCGAGCTCCGCGCCGATCTGGCGGATTTTTTTCGTGGTGCCGCGATACTCCATCACCGACGTGCGCGAGACGACGCGCAGCTCGGCGATGTGCGCGAGATTGGTGAGGATGTCCTCGTGGATGCCGTCGGTGAAAAAGGCGTTGGCCTTGTCGTCGCTGCGGTTCTCGAACGGGAGGACGGCGATGGATTTCGCGGACGCGAAATCCAGAGGCGGCTGCGCCGCGGTGGTGGGCGGCATTGCGACCACCGGGGCGGCGGACGGGGTGGGCAGGGCCGGTTTCCGGGAGACGAACAGCACGGCCGCAACGCCAAGGATGCCGGCCGCGAGCACACCCCACAGCCAGCCGGGGACAGCTTGGGTTGTAGCCGGCCTCGCTGCGGCCGGGCCGGGGTCACCGACCCCGGCTCCACCGCTGCTGGACCGGCCGGCGGAGGCGGTGTTGGGGCGGAAGGCCGGCGGCCGGGGTTGTTCGGCTTTCAGGGCCGGCTTCCGGCGGGTGTTGAGCAACTGCTTCACTTGAGCGACGAAATCCGGCGTCGGCTCGCCATTCGGCAGGCGCGTCCACTGGTAGCGCATGAACTCGTCCGGCACCGCGGCATCGGCCTCAGGGGTGTCGTCAATCACGACCGGCACCACGAAGGCGCGGCCGGCGGCCATGTCGCGCGTGCGCTCGACGGCCAGCAGCCACTCCCGGCGGAAATAGCCCTCGGTGCGTTCCTGCGTCTGCGCCGAGACCAGCGGCAAAAACAGCGCGCACTCGCGGATCTGCTTTTTTATCTTGGCGTCCCACGTGTCGCCGCCGCGCAGTTCGCTCTGGTCGAACCACACCTCGACGCCGAAGCCCCGCAGCGCGTC
>JANMVS010000004.1:0-4060 GCA_031392885.1 Verrucomicrobiota bacterium | reverse complement strand
GTGTCGCGGAGCTTCGGGTGATCGAGCGAGCCGTCTGAGAGGAGATGCGAGTCGAGGATGACGGAGCCGAGATTGCAGACGGCGGTCTCGTCGTTGGAGGTGTTGAGCGTGATCTCGGTGCAGAGATTCGACGAGTGGATGACGCCGACGTGGTCCTGCGGGGAGCGGATGTTGCAGGCGTCCTTGAAGGTGATCCACGGGTGGCCGGTCTCGAAGAGCATCGAGAGCATTTTTTTCCAGAGTTCGAGGGCCTCGATTTTGTGGCCGATGATTTTGCCTTCCTCGGCGAGTTTCTCGTAGCGGAGGTAGGCTTCCTCGAACTTGCGGCCGTAGAGGTGATGGAGGTCGGGGGTTTCGTTGGCGCGGAAGAGGGTCCAGGGCTGGCGGGCCTCCATGCGTTTCATGAAGAGGTCGGGAATCCAGTTCGCCGTGTTCATGTCGTGGGTGCGGCGGCGATCGTCCCCCGTGTTGCGGCGGAGTTCGAGGAACTCGAAGATGTCGTTGTGCCAGGACTCGAGGTAGGCGCAGCCGGAGCCCTTGCGCTTGCCGCCTTGGTTGACGGCGACGAGCTGGTCGTTGTGGAGCTTGAGGAAGGGGATGACGCCTTGGGATTCGCCGTTGGTGCCGGCGATGTGCGCGCCGGTGCCGCGGACGGAGGTCCACGAGCCGCCGAGACCGCCGGCCCACTTGGAGAGCTGGGCGTTTTCGGCGATGCCCCGGTACATGATGGCCTCGAGGGAGTCATCGACGTAGTACAGGTAGCAGCTCGAGAGCTGGGAGTGCAGGGTGCCGGAGTTGAAGAGGGTCGGCGTGCTGCTGCAGAAACGGCGGCTCTTGTAGAGCTCGTAGAGGCGGATGGCCCAGTCCTCACGGGTGCGCTTCTTCTCCTCGAGGAAGAGGCCCAGGGCGACGCGCATCCAGAAGAACTGGGGCGTCTCGAGGCGCTTGGAGCGCTTGCCGGTCTTGTCGATGATGAGGTAGCGGTCGTAAATCGTCTGGACGCCGAGGAAATCGAGCTCGAGGTCGGCCGTCGGGTCGAGGGCGGCGGCGATCTTGGCTAGGTCGTACTCCTTGAGGCGGGCGGAGAGGCGCTTGATGGCGATGCCGCGGTCGATGTAGGCGGCGAAGGCCTGTTGGTGGAATTTCTTCAGGGCGCCAATGCCGTCGCGGACGATATCCCAGCCGAGGACTTCCTCATAGATGTAGCTGAGCTGGATGCGGCCGGCGAACTTGGCGAAGTCGGCGTCCTTCTCGATGAGCGTCTTGGCGTTGAGGATGATCGTGTTGTTGAGGTCGCCGAGCGCGATGTTGTCAAAGAGGGCGCGGCGGAGCTCGGATTCGATCTGGTCGGAGGTCAGGCAGAGCTCGAGGCCGATCGAGGCGAACTCGATGCGCTTCTTGAGGTCGAGGCCGTCCCACAGGAACGTGGTGCCGTCGGCGCGGGCGACGACGACCATGGAGTTCTGCTGGAGGGGAGCGGTTTCGGTGGCCGTCTCGGCGACGGGCTCGGCGAGCCGGGCGGTGGCGCGGGCGGCGCGGTAAAGGATGTAGTCCTCGGCCACCTTGTAGTGGCCGGACTTCATGAGCTCTTCCTGGACCATGTCCTGGACTTCCTCGATGTGGAGGAAGGCCTGCTTCACCTGGAGGGCGCGCTCCGTGATGGCGCGGGTGATGGCGGTCGCGGGGGAGGGATCCTTCTGGAGGGAGAGGAAGGCCTTGCGGATGGCGATCTCGATCTTGCCCTCGTTCCACGGCACGACCTGGTGGTTGCGGCGGATGAGGCGGACGGTGACACCGTGGGTTTCGCGGGACATGTTGAGCTTGGAGGCGCGCTTGAGCAGGAGGCTCTTGGCGACGTCGTGGGCGTTGTTGTCGACGAGGGTCTTTTCGATGAGCACGTAGAGATCGTGGAGGGAGACGCGGATCGGGCCGCGCTCCAGGGCTTTCTTGGTGAGATTGGCGGCGACTTCGCGCGTGACGTCCGCGACGAAGCGCTGATTCTTCTCGTTGAAGATGTCTTTCTCGCCTTTGGCCTGGAGGAGGTTGGCGAGGGAGCGGCCGACGGTGTCGGCGACCTCGCTCAGATCGAAGCGCTCATCGCCGTGCGGGCAGAGCACCTGCACCTCCGGGACCGGGACGGACTCGTCGCGGAGGATGTCGCGCCAGTTATAATTAGGCTTCTGATCCTTGGGCGCGGTGGTAAGTTTCTTGAGGGCAATATCTTGGGCGACGGAAGGGGTGTGCATGGGCGGATGCGGAGGTGTTGAGAGCTGAGAGGTGAGCGCTGAGAGCCGGAGGGGCGCTGAGAGCTGGGAGATGAAAGGGGAGGGGGGGGTAAGAGACCGGACTGTTTGGCGCGGGGAGAGGGGTTGGTGGGGGCGAGAATTGGTCTCACAACTCTCAACCAACGCCTCTCAACTGGCGTTGGGGTTAGAGCTCGTCGTCGCTCGAACCGTGGAGCGCGGAGGATTTCTGATATTCGGTGACGCGACCTTCGAAGAAATTTTGCTCCTTCTTGATGTCCATCATCTCGGCGAGCCACGGCAGGGGATTCTTGACGCCGGGGCTCAGCGGGGTGAGGCCGCAGCCCTCGAGGCGACGGTCGGCGATGTAATCGATGTACGTCAGAAATTCCTCGATGGACAAGCCGACGGCATTCACGGGCAGGCAGTCGCGGATGAAGTCTTTTTCCAGGACGATGCCCTCGGCCATGGTCTGGCGGAGCTCTTCCTTGAACTCGGGGGTCCAGATCTCGCGGTTCTCCTCGATGAGATCCATGAAGAGATTCCGGAAGAGCTCGATATGGTTCGATTCATCGCGGAGCGTGTAGCGGAACATCTGGCCGATGCCGGGGAACTTGTTCTGGCGGTACAGCGAGAGGACCATGCCGAAGAGACCGTAGAACTGGGTGCCCTCCATGCACTGGCCGAAGACAAAGATGTTTTTCGCGAGCAGCTTTTTGTTCTCAGGCTGCGTCAGGTCGAGGTCGCGGCGCAGGTCGCGGGAGACCTTGTTGACGAATTCATTCTTTTTCTCGATCGACTTGATGTCCTCGAACATGGCCTCGCACTCGTGCGGATTGATGCCGAGGGAGGAAATCATGTAGAGCAAAGAGTCGGCGTGGATGTTCTCCTCGTGCGCGTGACGGCCGAGCACGAGCTTCAGCTCGGGGGCGGTGACGAGTTCGCGGACGACATGCTGGATGTTGTCGCCGACGATGCCCTCGGCGGCGGAGAAATAACCGATGCCCATGCGGATGATCCAGCGCTCGATGTCCGACACATGCGCGGTGTCGCGCCACTGCTCGATATCCTTGCCCATCGGGACATCCTCCGGCTCCCAGTGGTTTGCCTTCATCGTCTTGTACAGATCGTAGGCCCACTGGTATTTGAGCGGGAGAATATTGAAGTAGGGAACCTGGCGGCCGTTGATGACTTTTTTGGCGGCGAAGGCGGCCTCGGCCTTGTCTTGATCGAGCACGAAAGTCTTGGTGCCGACGGTGAATGATTTTTGCATAGCGGTGCGCAGCAGAAGGGAAACTTTGGGAGAAAAGCGGTGTGAGTCCCGTGGTCTAGCGACGGCCGAAAGCCTCTGGCGACACTAAGTTGCCAAAACTTCCTAACACGTTGTCGACCACCACAGGATGTGGATGTCCGGAACCTTGACCACCACTAATGGAAACCGCCCCATGGCCCGTCAATAGATTAAGCGGTGTATGATGTTAATTTTCCGCCAATTTTTGTGTGGACACGACACTATTGACGGCACGTTGGATTTTTTTTCTTAAAAATATTCCTCCCGGCGACCCTTTCCCTCTGAAAAACGCAAAAAATGCGCCAGAGCGGCGACCGGTAAATATTTTCTTGACGCGAAAAATTTCCAACCCTGCAAAAATTGGGTGGGGGAAGTTTCGCGTGGCGAAAAATCTGCCGGGCGGGCCCGGAGTGCGGGGGCGTTTTTTTGGGCCCGATCCCGACGCGCTCCACCTTCCCTGGTCTGAATAGCTGACCCAGTGAAGTGGCTGCTGAGACTGAATTGCAGGGCGAGTCGTCCCCGACGA
>JANMVS010000573.1:0-10252 GCA_031392885.1 Verrucomicrobiota bacterium | reverse complement strand
CTTGGGCAGTCTTCATCCGCCGCTATGCCCTCGCGCGGAGTTAAGCTGAGGATGCTGAACCCCAAGGCCCGACTCCGACCGGTTGTCTGACCTCATTTTCAGGCCAAAATTATATAACTGAAGGCCTGACCCCGTTTGAATTCCGTGACGTTCGCCGCATCGCAGGCAAAGGGCCTCATGGCCTTCGTCGAGGAGCACTATCCTAGAATGAGGCGCGACGGGTGGTGATGACTCCAAGACAAACGTGTTGCTAAACCTCGGTAGTTATACATATCTGCCGAGGTCTTAGAACATGCCCACCAAAGTCCAGACCATCGAACGCCTCGCCCGCCAGCAGGGAAGCATCCGAGCCCGCGATCTCAAGCGACGCGGGCTGCCGAGCGTTTACCTCGGCCGGCTCGTCCGGCAAGGCCGGCTGGTGCGCCATGCCCGAGGGGTCTATGCCCCGGCGAAACAGGAAATCAGCGGCACCCATGATTGGGAACTCGCGTGTCTGCGCCTGCCCAACGGCGTGCTGTGCCTCCTTTCGGCGCTGGTTTACCATCGCATCGGCACTCAAAACCCCGCCGAGGTCTGGATGGCAATCGACGTGAAGGCATGGCGTCCGACCGCGGGCTATCCCAAAATCCGAATTGTGCGTTTCTCCGGTGCGGCACTCTCACACGGGGTCATGACGGTGCGGGTCGGGCGCGCTACCCTGCGGGTTTACAATCCAGCCAAGACCGTCGCGGACTGCTTCAAGTATCGCCATAAGATCGGACTGGAAGTCGCGGTGGAAGCTCTCCGCGAAGGCTGGCGGGCGAAAAAGTTCACCCTCGAAGAACTTGCCGAATCGGCCCGCGTCTGCCGCGTGCGTCACGTCATCCAGCCCTATCTCGAAATGCTCACATGACCGCGCCAAAGAATCTAGCGGCCTCGGTCAAAGCCCGCCTGCTCGCCCTGGCCGAGCGGCGCGACGAGTCGTTCAACCTCCTCGTGGTGCGCTATGGCGTCGAGCGGCTGCTTTACCGAATCAGCCAGTCACGGCACGCAGACAAATTTCTGCTCAAAGGTGCAATGTTGTTTGTCCTATGGGACGAGAAAGCTCCCCGACCGACACAGGATGTCGATTTCCTCGCCTTCGGGCCAACCGAGTTGGAAGACATCGCAGCCGTCTTCCGGGAGATTGTGGAAACGCCCGTTCCCGCCGACGGTCTCGTTTTCCGAGCCGATTCCATCCGGGTCGAACATATCCGGGAGGCCGACGCCTACGGCGGCGTGCGGGTGCGATTGGTCGCGTTGATGGGCAAAGGAGAAGTGCCGCTGCAGGTCGATCTCGGCTCCGGCGACGTGGTGACGCCCGCGGCGGAAAAGAGCGTGTTCCCAGCACTCCTCGATTTTCCGGCACCGCATATTCGCTCATATCCGATCTATACCGTGGTGGCAGAGAAATTCGAGGCGATGGTCAAACTGGGGATCACGAATACCCGGATGAAGGATTTCTACGACCTATGGTTTCTTTCCCGGCGATTCGATTTCGATGGTGCGACTCTGCACAAAGCGATTCAGGCGACATTCGAGCGCCGGCAAACAGTGCTGAGTGCCGAGCTACCTTATCCTCTGACGGATGCCTTCGGGAAAGAGGAAGCCAAGCAAACCCAATGGGTCGCGTTTTTAGGGAAAAACCGATTGACCGGGCCGCCGGTTCAATTCGCAGATTTAGTCGACTTGCTTCGTCAGTTTGTCGAGCCGGCCTCGCATGCGGGCAAGACAGCGACCCAATGGCATCCAGCAACCGGCTGGGAGAGATAAAAAGACAGCGAGAATTTGCGAGAGCGAAGCGAGCGTACACTCGGGCTAGAAGAACACTCGGATGAAAGATTTTTTCGACCTCTGGTTTCTCAGCCGGAAATTTCCCTTTGAAGGCGAACTGCTGAAAAACGCTATATCCCGGACGTTCGCCCGGCGTGAAATCCCGTTGCCGGCGACGGTGCCTCTCGGACTGACCCCGGACTAACGCTGCCTCTGGCTCCAATCCCGCGTCCCCGTCACACGATCTTTCGGCGGCATTGCCGCCCGCCTCGTCATGACAACCTTGGGATTTTATCAGAAGCTGGCTGGACAAAAACGGGTCACGACGCGCATGGCGGCGCAGCTTGCCGGCGTCAGCATCCCCGCGGCCTCAATGGCGCTGCGGCGATTGGCTGCGGACGGATTGAGCCTGCCCCTGAAAAAAGGCTCATGGATCATCGGCGCCGCCGCCGCCAAGCCCGGTGCTTTGGTCACGGCAGCGGCCGATCCTTATTTGGCGTATCTTTCCGGCTGGTCCGCCCTCCGGCTCCATGAACGGATTCAGCAGCTTCCCCAGACCCAATTCGCCGTCACGCTTGGGCGTCCGGGCGAAGTGGAGATGGGCGGTAGCCGCATCGCCCTGCATCGCATCAAACCCGAGCTTTTCGGTGGCTACGCCTTTGATGCCCGCGCCGATGGGTTTGTCGCCTCACCCGAGAAGGCGTTGTTCGATCTGGCCTATCTCACGGCGATGAACCGCAGTCGCGTCAGCGGCAGTTTGCCGGAAACGAATTTGCAAGGGTTGCGCTGGAAGGAAGTTCAGACCTGGCTGCGCCGCATTCCGACCCCGCGCGTGCGCGCTGGGGTCGAGCGCGCTTTGCGCTCGATCCGCGAACAACACGCCGGGGCGAAGGATTGAGCCAGCACTGTGGCCGGCTCGCGCTTCGGCCGCGGCACTAGCCCGGATATTTCAGACTTTGCTCTCCAGCGAAGCCCCCGAGTGTTCAGTGATTCGTCCGGCCGCCCTGGAGGAGAAGTACCCGCGTCGGTCCTGTCGCCCAGCCCCACCCTCAGAACCAATTTGAGTCCTCCATCGGCGATGTCAGCGCTCAAGACACAGCGTTTCGCCGCAGGCCCCAAAGAACCAGGATAGAACAGACAACAATTGTTGGCCCGACACTCATGAAGCCGAAAGTCACAATTCCCTCCTGCCACTGCTGAGCACTATGACCAGCTGCGGTAATCGGCGACATCGCGGCCGTCCCGAAAATTGCCGCCAAGGTAGTAACTATCCAATTTGCATACGTGCCATAAAGCGCACTCCAAAATGCCGCAGTTTTCAGTCGCGGAGACAGCCTCACCTCTGCCCAAACGGCGCCCAACGCAACGATGAAGGTTCCGTTCATCACACCCTCTAGATGCGCAGCGAGCCCCATGCGCGGGTTAGTGAACTTCTGCCCGACGAAACCCGTGAGAAGGCCGAGCAGGAATAAGAACATTCCATGCCATAGTAGGCGACGTTTGGTATCTTCCATATTGGTTTCCGCCTTTCCTTGAGCTTGCCCCGATAAAGTGGACAGAAGGTCGGGCAGGTGGTGATGGTCAGTTGATTTGGTTTTCAAAGTCCACAGGGACATACAAAAAGGGTCAGGTTATACATTTATCCCTTAGCTGGGAAAGCTCGGGCAGGGGCTGCGGGGCCCGGCGGGCGGTGGAGACGAGGCGGCTCACATACATGGGGCGTTGCATGCCCAATCGCCGGGCCAGCCAGGGATTGGACGCCTGGGTCCGCTCTTTGAGATAGGTTGCCATCGCCACCTTCCACGGGGCGGATTTCGGTCCGTCGGCCAATTCGCCTTCCTTCCGTCCGAGGGTGGCGAGCGCCCGGCGGAACAGTGCTTCCCAGGCCAGCTCCCGGATTTCCCGGGCCCCTTGGCTGTCCCACGCCCGGCTCTCCGCCGCCAGCGCGTGGTCCTTGACCAGGGCGGTCTTGAACCCGGCGCTGCCCAAGGCCCAGCCCTGACTGAGCGAGACGTAGGCCTTCGACCTGCCCGCCGGTCCTTCGGCGGCCTGCCAGGCGAGGTGGTCGGCATAACTGCTCCAACCCGCCGGGTTGTCGGCCAGTCCGCCGGCCTCGGCCAAAACCGTCTCCAGTTGCAGGAAAGGCGGCCGGGCCTCCGGCTGGCGCAAATACCAATAGCTGGAGTAACGATACTCGCCCAATCGCTCCACCGGCAGGACGCCGGCCCGCATCGGGTTGAGATGCAGGTAATGGCAGACCAGGCCCAGCGGCTCGCCCTCCTCCACCAGCAGCGCTTTGTAGCGGCCTTGGAAAAGATGCCCACGCTCGCCGCGCAGCTTGTTGAAGCGGTTGGCGAAAGTCGCCTGCAGCCACTGCATGCCCGCCACCAGGTTGCCCTGCGGCGTCTCCAGTGCCAAGTGGTAGTGGTTGCGCATGATGACAAACGCCCGGAGCACCCAGCCCGACTTCGTGCAAGCTTCGAACAAACAGGCTTCAAAGGCCGCCTTGGTTTTCTCCGTCTTGAAAATATCCGCCCGGTAGTTGCCGCGATTGAGCACATGGTAGCACGCCCCGGGGAATTCCAATCTGAGTTTGCGGGCCATGCGGGGACACTGCCGCCTCGCCTCCGATCGTCAAGAGCAATATGTATAGCCTGACCCCTTTTGTCATTTCTGAGGGGCAGAAAATGGGGTCAACTTGGTAGTTTGTCAGCCGTCGACCGGCCGGACCATGATGATGTCGCGTTGGGGGTCATGGCCCACGGGGAAGATGTGTTCGCCGGCGGGGGTGAATCCGCATTTTTGGTAGAAGGCCAGCGCCCGGGGATTGTGGGCCCATACTCCCAGCCAGATTTTGTCTGCTCCGCCGATTTTGGCCAGGCGGAGGGCCTCGGCCATCAGATGGTGCGCCACGCCCTGCCCATGCCAGCGCCGGTCGACGTACAGGCGCTGGAGTTCGATCAGGTTGCTGCACGGTAGGTCAACGGGCGGTGCCTTCCGGCGCAGGCGGAGGAAGCCAATGAACTCGCCGTCCTGTTCGGCAATCATCGTCGTGGTGGAGGCTTCGAGGATTTCTTTCGCCTGGATTTCCGTCCCATAGAAGGCCTGGCAGTGCAGGTCCATGTTCTCGGCCGTGTTGAACTTGGCGAAGGCGTCCCGGAACGTGCGTTCGGCCAAGGCCGCGAGTCGCGGGGCATCCGGCAGGTCGGCCATGCGGTAGGTGGGCATGACACAAGCCTACGGCTGAAGTCGGGACGACCGGAAGCTTGATTCCAGATTCGGTAAAGGTGCCGCTGCCAGTTGGCTCGTTTAGGACAATAAGCCCGGCCTTTCGCGATGGAACCCACGCTGGTTAGGCTTTAATTTTCACCCGCCCGAACTGCTCTGCGTGTCGGCCCACGGTCATGCGGGTCCTTTTACTTTTCACTGTGGCCGCCGATCGGGATCCCCGGCCTCATGTCACCTATTAAGTGACATGTCCTCCACGCGGCAGCACGGATACAAATGGTGGAGGTGAGGGGAGTTGAACCCCTGTGTCCCTGGCCTTCACGCGCCGCATCTACCTGTGTAGCGTCTGATTGGATCTCACCTCAGGGGCGCGATGACGCACGCTCCTCCCTCGGCCAGCCGTGGTTTGAAGATACCGCGGCGACGTCACGACGGCCGTCACCGTTATTCCTGCTGTCGATGCTCTTATCCCCTAGCAGGTGTCAGGGTAAGAACATGGCTGCAATTTTTAGGCAGCCAGAGGCATTTCTTCGAATGTGCCGTTTGTTTGTTTTGAAGGGGGATTTACGAGAGGCCCTCGCTCTCGACAGGCAGCTGCGCGCTCTAACCAAGGGTCGAATCCGGAACACCCCCGAAAATGAAATTATTTAAGGGACAGGCCGCCGTTGCTTCCATGCAGGAAGTTTCGGCAAGTCTAAGTAACGGGAGACCATTTTGTGGAGCACACGGTCAAGGAACGGTCCCGTTCAACCGGCTCAGGGTCCTGGAACCGGTCGAGGGGGGAGGGCAACGTGCCACATCGCCGGCCGAATGCAAGCGGTGTCATGAGGTGATGAGTCAGCCGGGATTTACCGGCTAGGTTGGGGCAAGGGTCGCTTCATTCTGGAGTGTTTTCAAACCCGGGTTCGCGGGAAATCGATGGAGGGACGGTCTCCGTACCGTCCGGGCTGACGCACCGGCCGCCGTCCGGGCTGACACACCGGCCGCCGTCCGGGCTTGCGGACTGGCTGTCGCCCGCGGCCGGTGCGGAGACCGGCCCCCCATTAATCGCGCGGGGCCAGGCTGCAATGCGATGAGTAAACGCGGCGGGCAGCCCGCCCACATTTCGACCCGCATGCAGGCGGTAATCCAACTTACTCCCAAAGGGTTAAATGATCGGGCCGGGTACACGGCCGGTTGACGGGGGGGCAAATCGGGCGTGTGCTTCACTTTAACCAACCACCGAGCGCGACTCCCGCGATCGTCCCCCTTTTATGTCCCCGGCCACTGAAACCCCACTCCCCCAAAGCACGCCGGATGACGGCCAGTCCGTCATCGATATGTCCAAGATGAGCGAAGGCCAGCGGGCGGCGCTGCAGGTCACCGAGGCGGCCCGCGAGTCAGTGGACGATCTCAGTTTTGTCGCCAATCTCTTCATGGGGCGCTGGACGCCGGAGAAACTTTACCCCGTCACGGAAATCGCGGCGGAGGAAAAGGTCCGCGCCGATAAATTCCTGGCCGAGCTTACGGCGTTTCTGAAGACCAAGGTCGACGCCGAGCTGATCGACCGCACCGGGGAAATCTCCGATGAGGTGATGGCCGGCCTCGCGCGGCTCGGGGCCTACGGCATCAAGGTGCCGCCGCAGTACGGCGGGCTGGGTTTTTCCCAGACGACCTACTGTCGCGTCTGCCAGCTGATCGCGAGCCACTGCACGAACACCTTTGCGCACCTCTCGATCCACCAGTCGGTCGGCGTGCCGCAGCCGCTGATGCTGTTCGGCACCGAGGAGCAGAAGCGGAAATTTCTCCCGCGCGTTGCGGGCGGCGAAATCTCGGCGTTTGCCCTGACCGAGGCGGGCGTCGGCTCCGATCCGGCGCGCATGACCACGAAGGCCACGCCGGCGGCGGACGGGGAATCCTTTCTCCTCAACGGCGAGAAACTCTGGTGCTCCAACGGCACGCGCGCCGGCCTGCTCATCGTGGCGGCGCAGACCCCGCCCAAACTGGTCGGCGGCCAGCCGCGCACGCAGATCACCACCTTCGTCGTCGAGGCACGGGCGCCCGGAGTCGAGGTGGTGTGCCGCAGCCAGTTCATGGGGCACCGGGCGATCTACAACGGCGTCCTGCGTTTCACCAATGTACGCGTGCCGCGCGCCAATATCGTGGGCGGCGAGGGCCGCGGACTGAAGGTGGCGCTGACGACGTTGAACGCCGGGCGTCTCTCCATTCCGGCCGCCAGCATCGGCGTCGCCAAGCGTGCGCTGCAAATCGCCCGCGAGTGGGGCAAGGAGCGCATCCAGTGGGGCGCGCCCATCGGCGAGCACGCGGCGGTGGCCGAGAAGATCCGCCGGATCGCCGCGCACGCCTTCGCCATGGAGGCCATGCTCATCACCACCGCGCGCATCGTGGACCGCGACAAGCGCGCCGACATCCGGCTCGAGGCCGCCATGTGCAAACTGTGGGGGACCGAGAAAGCGTGGCTGTGTCTCGATGATGTCCTGCAGATCCGCGGCGGCCGGGGTTACGAGACGGAACAGTCGCTCATCGCCCGCGGCGAGAAACCCTATCCCGTCGAGCGCCTGATGCGCGACAACCGCGTGACGACCATCTTCGAGGGCTCGTCCGAGATCATGCGGCTCTTCATCATGCGCGAGGCCCTTGATCCGCACCTGAAGATCGCCGGCATCGCCCTCAACTCCGAGCGCCCGTGGGGCGAGCGCCTCAAGAGTGCCCTGGCGGCGGCGGGCTTTTATAGCTGGTGGTACCCGAAACAATGGCTGCCGTTCGCGGGGAGTGCGCCGGCCGGCCTGCACCCGCATCTGGCGGGCTACCTGCATGAAGTCGCCGGCTTCAGCCGCAAGCTGGCCCGGAGGCTGTTTCACCAAATGGTGTGGCACGGGGTGAAGCTGGAGCAGCGCCAGGTGTTGCTGGGGCGTTTCGCCGACATCGGCGCCGACCTTTTTGCGATCGCGGCCTCATGTGTCTTCGCCCAGAAGCTGCTCAAGGACGGTGAACCGGAGGGCAAGGTGTTCATGCTCGTGGACGATTTCCGCGCCCAGGCGATGATCCGCATCACGCAGAACTTTACCGGGATCGGCCGCAACGCGGACCAGCACGGCTACGACCTCGCCCAGCAGGTCATCGCCGGGGAGCACCAGTGGATGGAGCGGGGGATTGTGTGAGCGAGCAGCACGGACGCACCGCAAAGCCCCGGTCGCTGGGCGCGCCGTAAGGACAATCGCGGATGGCCCGGCGGTCCGTCCGAGCCCGCCTACACCGAGCTTGCGGCCAGGCGAGCCGGCGGTGCTGCGCCAAAGTCAAAAGCCAAGGAGACATTGATGTAATGTATAATAAAATGGACAAATTATGCCTATTATGTATAGAGTATGATACATTATGCCGAGAGTCACTCCCTCATTATTCCCCCCCCTGGTCCGCCAACTGGAAGCGTTGGGCAACCGGCTGCGTTTGGCCCGCCTGCGTCGGCGTTACTCGGCCCAGTCCGTGGCTGGCCGGGCCGGCACAACCCGCATGACCCTTTATCGGGTGGAAAAGGGCGATCCTGGCGTCAGCTTCGGCGTCTATGCCAGCGTGCTGCGCGTGCTTAACCTGCAGGCCGATTTGGAGGGTTTGGCGCGCGACGACGAACTCGGCCGCAAGCTGCAAGACCTCAAGCTGCCGGAACGGAAAACCGCCCCCCGCCGCCCGAACGCACCGGAGACCCAGCCATGAGCTCGCACCCTCGCCAACAAGTCGACGTCGTCCTCGACGCCGACTTCCTCGCCGGACCATTTTGCCGGGTCGGCACTCTCTTCCACGCCGCGGCCCACGGCCGTGCGACCTTTTCCTTTGCCTACGACAAAGCCTGGGTGGCGCGCCCCGGGGCCTTCGAGATCGACCCCGACCTCCAACTCCATTCCGGGGAAAGTTACCCCAGCGACAGTGCGGGAGTCTTCCGGGTCTTCCTCGATTCCGCGCCCGACCGCTGGGGACGCCTGCTGCTGGACCGCAGGGAAGTATTAAAGGCCCGCCAGGAAGGCCGGCCCGTCCGGACCCTGACTGACTGGGACTATCTGCTTGGCGTCCACGATCTCTGCCGCATGGGTGCCCTCCGTTACCGGATGAGCGAGGCGAGGCCTTTCCTCGATGATAATCGGCAGCTGGCTGCGCCCCCGCGGGCCTCGCTGCGCGAACTCGAAACCGCCTCGCTCGCGCTGGAAGCACCGGATGTTGCCGAAAATACGGAGTTTTCGCGCTGGCTGTCGGCGCTCCTTGCGCCCGGCAGTTCGCTCGGCGGGGCCCGCCCCAAGGCCAACTTCACCGACGTGGACGATAGCCTCTGGATCGCCAAGTTTCCGAGTCGGGAAGACCGACGCAACGTGGGCGCTTGGGAAATGCTGGTCCACCAGTTGGCGGCTGCCGCCGGGGTCGACGTATCACCGGCGAAACTCCTGTCTTTTGGCGGCCGGCACCAGACCTTCGCCACCCGGCGCTTCGACCGAGTGGCCGGGGTCCGGCGCTTCTTTGTTTCGGCCCTGACCCTCTTGGGCAAGAAGGACGGGCAGGGGGGCAGCTACCTTGAACTCGCGGAATTCATCGCGATCCGGGGCAGTGCCGCCCATCGCGCCGCCGATCTCCGTCAGCTCTGGACCCGGGTTGTCTTCAACATCCTCGTTTCCAATACCGACGACCACCTGCGCAATCACGGCTTCATCCTCGAAGCCGATGGCTGGCGACTGGCTCCCGCCTACGATCTCAACCCCGATGTCGAGAAACGCTTCCATACGCTGACGATCGACCCGCAGGACAACTCGCCCGACGTCGGTCTGGCGCTGGCGACGGCAGAGTTCTACGATCTCAGCATGGCGGAGGCCCGGCAGATTCTTGCCACCGTGCAGACCGTGGTCGGGACCTGGCGTACTGGGGCCGGCCATCTCCGGCTAACCCGCGAGGAGATCGAGCAACTGGCGCCCGCTTTCGGGACCTGATTTCTCATTCCGGTCCGAACGCCTGGATGCCGGTTTGCGCGCGGCCGAGGATGAGGGCGTGGATGTCGTGCGTGCCTTCGTAGGTGTTCACGGCTTCCAGGTTCATCATGTGGCGGATGACATGATATTCGTCGGCGATGCCGTTGCCGCCGTGCATGTCGCGGGCGACGCGGGCGATGTCGAGCGCCTTGCCGCAGGAATTGCGTTTCACCAGCGAGACCATCTCGGGCGTGCATTTGCCCTCGTCCATCAGCCGGCCGACGCGC
>JANMVS010000559.1:0-8203 GCA_031392885.1 Verrucomicrobiota bacterium | reverse complement strand
GACAGCGAGCACCCTTTGCGCGGTCTCGAGGGTGTGACCCTGATTGGCAATATACACGCCGCCGAACGCGCGCTTGAGATCGGGGCCGAGCCGCGGCTCATCGAGCGATTCGCGGGCACAGAGAAACGCGATTTTTCGTTTGCCCAATTCGGACGCCAGGTGCCCGAAGGTCGCGGCGCAATTGCTGTCACCCATGCCGTGGGAATCGCCGCGCGGCGCCAGATGGTAGCCGACCCGGTCGGCGCCCCAGACCGCGATGACGGCATCAGTCACCTCGAGCGGCAGGCGCGCCCGATTGGCGATCGGACCGCCGTAATCATCCGGGCGCTGATTGGATCCGTCCTGCAGAAACTGGTCGAGCAAGTAGCCATTGGCCCCGTGAAGCTCGATGCCGTCGAAGCCGGCGCGCTGGGCATTTTCGGCACCCCGGCGGTACGCGGCGACGATCCCCGGCAACTCGTGCCGCGCCAGCGCCCGCGGCGTGACGAAGGGTTTCTGCGGGCGGATCAGACTGACCTGCCCCGTGGGTGCGATGGCACTGGGCGCGACCGGCAGCGCGCCGTTTAGATAAAACGGATCGGAGACCCGGCCGACATGCCACAATTGGAGGAAGATCCGGCCGCCGGCGGCGTGCACCGCCGTTGTGATTTTCTTCCAGCCCGCCACCTGCGCTTCCGACCAGATGCCGGGCGTATCCGGGTAACCGACCCCCATCGGATCAACCGCCGTTGCCTCCGTCAGAATGAGACCGGCAGAAGCGCGTTGGGCGTAATACTCCCCCATCAAGTCGGTCGGTACCCGGCCGGCGCCGGCGCGGCAGCGCGTCAGTGGCGCCATGATAATGCGGTTCGGCAGCGTGAGCGCGCCAAGACGGAGAGGATCGTGCAATGAGGGCATGGCGGATTTGGATAGTCAGGTCCGGCCGCGAAGCAAACCGGCGGCAAAGAATAGCTGGAGGCGGGACCATCGGTCCCGCGCGGTCTGCCCGCGGGGCTGCTGGCCCCACTTCCACTCATCAGTGAATCCGCTCAGTTCGCCCCGGTTCCGGTAAAATGCAGGGCGAAGGCAAACTTGTCGGCCGTTTCTTCAATTTGCTTCGTGATGGGTTTACCGGCGCCATGACCGGCATTGGTCTCGATCCGAATGAACATTGGCGACGGGTTATCCGGATTCGCCGCCTGCAGCGCGGCGGCATACTTGAACGAATGGCCGGGATGCACCCGATCGTCATGGTCACCCGTCGTCACCATGATGGCCGGGTATTTGACGCCGGCCTTCACGTTGTGCACGGGCGAATAGGCCGCGAGATAACGGGCCATCGCAGGATCGTCGGCCGAGCCGTAATCACTGGCCCAAGCCCAGCCGATGGTGAATTTGTGGAAACGCATCATGTCCATCACGCCGACCGCGGGGAAGGCCACGCGCGCCAGGTCCGGCCGCTGGTTGACGACGGCCCCGATCAGCAGCCCGCCATTGGAGCCGCCGCTGATCACGAGCTTGTCGTGCGCCGTGTAGCCGGCCGACACGAGGAAGTCGCCCGCGGCGATGAAATCATCAAAGACATTCTGCTTGTGCTCCTTCGTGCCGGCGAGGTGCCACTCCTTGCCATATTCGCCGCCGCCGCGAAGGTTGGGCACGGCATAGACGCCGCCGAGTTCGAGCCACGCGAGGTTGGAGGCGGAGAATGAGGGCTTCATCGAAATGTTGAAGCCACCGTAAGCCGTGAGGAAAGTCGGGTGGGAGCCGTCGAGCTTCAGCCCCTTCCGCGCCGTGATGAACATGGGCACGCGGGTGCCGTCCTTCGAGGTGTAGAAGACTTGCTTCGTCTCGTAGCTGCTCGCGTCGAACGCGACTTTCGGCGCCTGGAACACCTCCGTCCTACCGGTCGTGAGGTCGTGGCGGAAATTCGCGGTGGGGTAGACGTAGGAAGTGAAATTAAAAAACAGCTCCGGCTCGTCGTAGCGCCCACTGAGCGCCGCCACGGTGCCCACCCCCGGCAGCTCGATGGTGCGCAGCCGCGAGCCATCCGCCCCGAACACGACCAGCCGGCTCTTCGCATCCTCGAGGTAATTCACCACGAATTTCCCTCCCACGTAACCCGCCGACTCGATCACGTCCTTGGCTTCCGGCACCAACGTTTTCCAGTTGGCTCGCCCGGCCTGGCTGAGATCGATGGCGATGATACGGTGCCGGGTCGCTTCAAGGTCCGTCTGCACGTAGAGAACGGTACCGGAGTTCCCGAGGACCTGGTACTGGGCTTCGAGCACGTCGATGAGCTTGACCACCTCGCCCTGCAGCTCGGGATGCAGCGGGTTCTTCAAGTCGAGGTAATACAGCCGGTGGCGGGGATCGGTGCCATCCGAGACATAGATCAGAAGATAGCGGCCGTCGTCCGTCACCGTGCCACCGAGACCCCATTTGGGCTGATCGGGTCGCTCGTAGACAAGCCGATCAGCGCTTTGCGCCGTGCCGATCCGGTGGTAATAAATTTTCTGATTGGCGAGGTCGCTGAAGACCTGGTTGCCTTCCTGGCGGGGCTCGGGGTAACGCGAGTAGAAAAAGCCCTGGCCGTCCTTCGTCCAGCTGAAGGAGGAAAATTTCACCCACTTGATGACGTCGGCGGTGTCCAGGCCCGTGGCGAGGTCAAGTACCCGGAAGTCGTTCCAGTCCGATCCGGCGGTGGCGAGGGCGTAACCGAGCCACCGGCCGTCCGGCGAAGGGGCCGTGGTGCTCAAGGCGACGGTGCCGTCCTTGGACATCGTGTTCGGATCGAGCAGCAGCCGGCTCTCGGCGGCGAGGCTATCCTTCACGAACAGGGGCGATTGGTTCTGCAAGCCGGTGTTGGCGGTATAGAAATAGCGGCCACCTTCCTTCGTCGGCAGGCTATACCGCGGGTAGTTGATCAGCTCCAGGAGGCGCTGCTTGATGGCGTCACGCTGTGGCAGGGTCTTCAGGAAGGAAAACGTCGTCTGGTTTTGGGCCCCGACCCATGTCTTGGTATCAGCCGAATCAACGTCCTCCAGCCAGCGGTAAGGATCGGAGAGTTTGACGGTTTGGTAATCGTCCATCTGCCCGACGGTCTTGCTGGCGGGATAATTCCAGGCGGCCAGCGCGAAGGCGGGCGCCAGCGCCGCCGCGAGGGAGAGGCGAACTAAAATGCTCATCGGCCCAAACAGAACGGAATATTGCCGGGGTGCAAGCCCCGCATGTTTTACGGAGGGCCCGCGTCCCGGCGGGCCGGCGGCTCGCCGGAACCCGAGCCCTTCCCGGTTCGCCGGCCGCACGAATCGCGGGATTGCACTGCGATCGCACCCGAAGCATCGTGTCGGGCAAATGCCTCCGCTTGTCCTGCTCCACCGTACCCTCTGCTACCTGCTAACCGTCTGGGGCCTGACCATGCCCGCACTCGCGGCCCCTGACGCCTGGCGCGAGGAGATCGGCCGATTTTCTGCGGCTGATGCCGTCCTGCCTCCCGCCAAAGGGGGCGTGGTGTTTGTCGGCAGTTCCTCCATCCGCTACTGGACCACCCTCGCTGCGGATTTCCCGGGCCTCGCCACGATCAACCGCGGCTTTGGTGGGTCCGAACTGGCCGACAGTGTGTTTTACGCCGATCGCATTGTGCTGCCCTATCAGCCACGCCTCGTCGTGCTCTACGCCGGCGAGAACGACCTCAACGCGGGAAAAACTCCCGAGGCCGTCGCGGCTGATTTCCAAGCCTTCCGCGCCAGGATTCACGCGGCCCGCCCCGAAACCAAAATCATCTTCCTCGCGATCAAGGAAAGTCCGGTCCGCGCGCAGATCCACGCTCAGGTACGCCGCGCCAATCAGCTGATCGCCGCCGATTGTGCCGCCAACCCGCGCTGCACTTTTGTCGATGTCGCCACGCCCCTGCTCGACGCCCTCGGCCGGACCCGTCCGGAACTCTTCCGCGAGGACCGGTTGCATCTGCTCCCCGCCGGCTACGCCATCTGGACCAAAATTCTCGCCCCCTACCTGAAGCCATGAGCCTCTCTCCCGCCGAACGCCTGCGGCGCCAGGTCGAATTCATCGTCGAGGTCGACCGCCTCAAGGAGGTCTTCCGGCAGACCGTCCTGATCAACAGCCGCCGCGCCGAGAACAGCGCCGAGCATTCCTGGCACTTTGCCCTCATGGTCGTCGTGCTCGCCGAGCATTCCAATCACCAGCCCCTCGACGTGCTGCGCATCCTCCAAATGGTGCTCATCCACGACCTGGTGGAAATCGACGCGGGCGACACCTTCGCCTACGACGTCAAGAACATGGCCGATCAGCACGCGCGCGAGGCCGTCGCCGCCACGCGCATTTTCGGCCTGCTGCCCCCCGACCAGTCCGCGGAGTTTCGCGCCCTGTGGGACGAATTCGAGGAACAGGCCACCCCCGAGGCCCGCTTCGCCGCGGCGTGCGACCGCTTCCACCCCATGCTGCTCAATTGCCGGACGGACGGCCACGCGTGGCAGAAGCACGGCATTACCCAGGACCGCGTCCTCGCCCGCAACGCCCATGTCGCGAACGGGTCCACCGCCCTCTGGGAATACGCCGTCAAGATGATCGACGAGGCCGTGGCGAAGGGGCATCTCGCACCCAAGCCGTGAGCCAAACTTTATGAAAACCCCGACCACCACGGTCCTCCTCCTCAGTCTGTTCGCTTGGCGCGCGCTCGCGGCCGACGTCCCGGCCGCTGTTCCCCCGGCGCCGGCAACCCCGCCGGCCCGCGAACGCCTTTCCTTCAACGCCGGCTGGCGCTTCCTGAAAGCCGATGAGGCCAACTGGACCGTGGCGCAGTTGGACTACGCCGTCACCAAGCCCTGGTTGCTGTCCAGCAGCGCGACCTTGCTCGGTACCAGCACCCCACAGCCCGCCCGGCCGCCCGGCAATCTTGGCGGGGACATCTCCCAGGTGCGGCCCGACTTTGGCGACAGCGGCTGGCGCCAGCTGGAGTTGCCGCATGACTGGGGCATCGAGGACTCTTTCCGCCAGGAATATCCCGGTGAAACGGGCAAGCTGAAGTGGTGGGGTACCGCCTGGTACCGGAAGCATTTCACCCTGCCAGCCGGGGACGCCGGCCGCAGCATCAGCCTGGAGGTCGACGGCGCCATGGCGTATTCCACCATCTGGCTCAACGGCCAGTTTGTCGGCGGCTGGCCCTACGGCTACACTTCCTATCAGGTCGACCTCACCCGCTTTCTGAAGCCCGGGTCGGACAACGTGCTGGTCGTCCGCCTCGACAATCCGCCCGATTCGTCGCGCTGGTATCCGGGCGGTGGGATTTATCGCAACGTCTGGCTGGTGAAAACCGCACCCGTGCATATCGCCCACTGGGGCATCATCGTCACCACCCCGCGGGTCTCGGCCGCAGCCGCAGATGTGATTGTCCAAGTCCAGACCGCGAATGAAACCGACGCGGCGGCGGATGTCGCCCTCAGCACGGAGCTCTATGCCCTGGATGCGACCGGTCGGGCCACCGGCCCAGTCATAGTCACGGGTCAGCCGGTCACGGTGCAAATCCCGGGCCGGCGTGAATCGGCTGCCGCCCATTCCTTCCACCTGACCCAACCCCGCCTCTGGAGCGTGGCGCAGCCCCAGCGCTACGTTGCGGTCACAACCCTGCGCCAGGGCGACAAGGTGATCGACCAGGCGGAGACCAACTTTGGCATCCGCAGTGCGGCCTTCGACGCCGACCGGGGATTTTTGCTCAATGGCGAACACCTGCCCCTCTACGGGGTGTGCAATCATCACGACCTCGGCGCACTCGGCTCGGCGATCAATGTCCGCGCCTTGGAGCGCCAGCTGGAAATCCTGCGGACCATGGGCTGCAACGCCATCCGCACCAGCCACAATCCCCCCGCCCCCGAGTTGCTCGAACTTTGCGACCGCCTGGGGTTTGTGGTCTTTGACGAGGCTTTCGACTGCTGGGTGAAGGGCAAGACCCCCAACGATTATCACCGGCTCTTTGCTGACTGGCACGAGCGCGACCTGCGCGCCTTCGTCCGGCGCGACCGCAATCATCCCTGCGTCATCATGTGGAGCATCGGCAACGAGGTCGCAGATCAGCATGACCCCGAAGGCTGGAAGCTGGCCGCCCACCTCGCCGCCATCGTGCGCGAGGAGGACCGCACCCGCCCGGTCAGCACCGGACTCGACGGCATTCAGTCGGGCTACAACGGCCTGCAACTCGTGGTCGATGCCATGGGCTACAACTACAAGCCCGGGGAATATGCGCGGTTCCATGCCGCCTTTCCCACGATCCCCCTCTTCGGCAGCGAAACCGCCTCCACGATCAGTTCCCGGGGCGAGTATTTTTTCCCGCTCGGCGGCGACAAGCTCGATCCCGCCGGCCGGGTGGATTTTCAGGTCAGCTCCTATGACCTGCTGGCGGAACGCTGGGCGACCACGCCTGAGGCCGAGTGGCAGGGTCAGCAGGCCAATCCCTCGGTCGCCGGTGAATTTGTCTGGACCGGCTTCGATTACCTCGGCGAGCCCACCCCTTATTGGAGTGAGGCCAAGACCGTTTTCCAGTTCAGCGACCCGGTGAAGCAGGCGGCCATGGCCAAGGAACTGGCCGAGACCCAAAAAATGACCGTTCCCTCGCGCAGTTCCTATTTCGGCATCGTCGACCTGGCCGGTTTCCCCAAGGACCGCTATTATCTCTACCAAGCGCACTGGCGGCCCGAACTGCCCATGGCCCACCTGCTCCCGCATTGGTCGTGGCCGGAGCGCGTCGGTCAGGTAACGCCGGTACATGTCTACACTTCCGGCGACGAAGCCGAGCTGTTTCTCAATGGTCAGTCACTCGGCCGCAAAGCCAAGGCCCCGGGCACCTATCGCATCCGTTGGGATGATTTGAAGTATGCTCCCGGCGAACTCCGGGTGATCGCCTACAAACAGGGTGCGAAGTGGGCCGAGGATGTCCAACGCACCGCCGGTCCGGCAGCCAAACTAACCCTCGCCGCGGACCGCAACCGGCTGCACGCCGACGGCCAGGATCTGGCCTTCGTCACCGTCCGCCTCACGGACCAGACCGGCCAGTTGGTGCCACGCGCGATGAACCGCGTGAGCTTTACCCTCACCGGACCGGGTGAAATTGTCGCCACTGACAACGGCGACGCGACGAGCTTCGAGTCGTTTCAAGCGAAGGAACGGGCAGCCTACAACGGTCTGGTGCTGGTCGTCGTGCGCACGAAACCGGGCCTGATCGGCGCCATCACTCTCGGGGCCAGTGCAACCGGACTCGCCGCGGCGGAAACCGTGCTCACCGCGCAATAAGCAAACGGACGAACCGGGCTGGTCGTTTGGCCGGGTTTGGCTTGAGGCATGCGCTACGATGCATAGTTCTCACGCCATGGTCCGTTCCGCCACCCTCGCTGATGCCGCGGCGATCGCCGGCATCTACAATCATCATGTCCTGCACACCATCGTGACCTTCGAGGAGGAAGCGGTAACCGCCGCGGACATGGCGCACCGCATCACCGAAACCATCGCGGCCGAGCTCCCCTGGCTGGTCTGGGTCGAGAACAGCGTGGTGCTCGGCTACGCCCACGCCAGCAAATGGAAGTCCCGCTGCGCCTACCGCTATGCCGCCGAGTCCACGGTCTATCTGGATAAGACCGCCACCGGGCGCGGGCTGGGCACCCAGCTCTACACCGCGCTCATCGCCGAACTGCGGCAGAAAAAAATCCACGGCATCATCGGCGGCATCGCCCTGCCCAACGCCGCCAGTGTCGCGCTGCACGAAAAACTTGGTTTCCAGCCGATCGGCCAGTTCAAGGAAGTCGGCTGGAAATTCGAAAAGTGGATCGACGTCGGCTACTGGGAATTGCTAATCTGAAACCGTCCAGCGGCCAAAGTGCCGCCGGGCCCCATCTGAGTCGGAATCATTCTATATTCACCAGTACAGCAGACCAATTTTACCACGGATTCCACGGGTCTCAACGAATACACCAATAATTCAGGGAGAAAACCCGGATCAAATCCATTCTCCCGCGGCATGAAAGCCCGGAAATTAGGATGGGATTGATAATCCGTGTGCATCCGTGGTTTCAACTGCGTTTTCTAGGATCAATACGGCCGCTACCTTCTCATCGGCTGCTGCCGTCCCGGCGGTCTGCCCGCCAAAACATGCCAGTGTCGCCATCGGCGCCACGATGGACCTGGCCATCATCCGCGACGGCTCAACTTCCTGGCTTCA
>JANMVS010000503.1:0-2092 GCA_031392885.1 Verrucomicrobiota bacterium | reverse complement strand
GCGCCCTACCCGCCGCGGCCATCGCCTGCTTCTGCTTGTCGTGCTGCCAGTCGGTGTAGCCGCCGACGTAGTCCCCGATCACCCCGTCACCCTCGAAGACGAAGGAACTGGTGACCACTTCGTCGAGAAATTCGCGGTCGTGGCTCACGATCAGCACCGTGCCGGGAAACTCCACCAGCAAATCCTCCAGCAAGTCGAGCGTCTCGACGTCGAGGTCGTTGGTCGGCTCGTCGAGCACCAGGACGTTGGCCGGCTTGGTGAAGAGCCGCGCCAGCAGCAGGCGGTTGCGTTCGCCGCCGGAAAGCACTCGCGCCGGCGTGCGGGCGCGGTCGGCCGTGAATAGAAAATCCTGCAGATAGCTGATGACATGCCGGGTGCGGCCGTCGATCGTGACGTGCGTGTTGCCGTTGGCGATGTTGTCGGCGACCGTCTTGTCGTCCTCGATCTGCGCGCGCAGCTGGTCATAGTAAACGACCTCGAGGTTGGTCCCGTGCTTGATGACGCCACTCGAGGGCGCGAGCTGGCCAAGCAGGAGCTTGATGAGCGTGGTCTTGCCCGCGCCGTTGGGGCCGATGAGGCCGATTTTGTCCCCGCGGATGATGGTGGTGGAAAAATCCTTCACGAGCAGCTTCCCGTTCGGGTAGGCGAAGGTCATTTTCTCGACGTCCACGACCTTCATGCCGCTGGGGATGGCCTCGTTGACGCGCAGGTTGACGTTGCCCACCGTGGCACGACGGGCGCGGCGATCGGCGCGCAGCACATGGAGCTGATTGATGCGGGCGGTGGCGCGGGAGCGCTGGGCCTTCACGCCGCGGCGGATCCATTCCTCTTCCTGCGCGAGTTTCTTGTCGGCGAGCGCCTGCATGCGCTCCTCGGCTTCCAGCCGGTCCTGCCGGCGCACGAGGAAGGTGTCGTAGTCGCAGTCCCAGTTCGTGATGATGCCGCGGTCGAGTTCGACGATGCGGGTGGCGAGCTTCTTGAGGAAGGCGCGGTCGTGGGTGACGAAGAACAGGCCGATTTTTTCCTGCAGAAGGAATTCCTCGAGCCAGAGGATGGAGGCAAGGTCGAGGTGGTTGGTCGGCTCGTCGAGCAGGAGCAGGTCGGGCTGGCTGGCGAGGGCCTGGGCCAGCAGCACGCGCCGCTTCAAGCCGCCGGAGAGGGCGGAGAACTCCGCATGGGAATCGAGCCCGACGTGATTGATCAGGTCCTCCAGGCGCACCTCGCGTTCCCAGTCCTCCTCATGCGCGCTGGCGGAGCGCAGGCCGGAGGAGACGATGTCGTGCACGCTGCCGCTGAGGTCGGCGGGGACTTCCTGCACGAGCCGGGCAAAATGGGCCCCCGGTTGGCGGAAAACCTGGCCGGTGTCGGACATGATCTCCCCGACGATGAGCTTCATGAGCGTGGACTTGCCCGCGCCATTGCGGCCGAGCAGGCACAGGCGTTCGCCGGCGTTGACCTGGAAATTGACGTGGTCGAGCACCGGCGGGCCGCCGAAGGCATGGGAGACATCGAGAAGACTTAAAAGCGCCATGGGAAGGGAAGAACGTAGGAACCGCCCACCCGTGTGCAACCCAAAGCTCTGAATCCTTTTTGACAGGATTTCCGGGATTTCCTGGATTGGTAAAATCACTCGAATCCCGTAAATCCTGTCCAAATTCACATGGATTGACTCTATTGCGGGAGTGCTTCCATCCTGCCGCCGTGAGCGAACAAACCCAGACTCCTTTGCAGCAAACCCTCCGGTGGCTGACCAACCACACCGGCTTCCCGGCCCGCCGGCTGCCGGACAAGGCGGAGCTGCTGCTGCTGATCGCCACGGCGGCCGCCAACGAAGACCTGGAAGTGAAGCAGCCGCAAAACTCCAAGCTGGCGTTCAACCCGATTTATAACGCCCAGATCCGCAAATACACCGCCCAGCGCCGCCGCGCCCATATCAAGTGCGACAACAGCGCGAAGACCTGAGGTTGGCTACCCAAGAGCAAGCAACCGCCAGCACCGCGAAAGTGAAAACGGAAGCCCGCAAGGAAGCCGACAAGATTTCCAAAACGATCCACGAATGCGACGAATGGGAGCGCCAGTCACTGCTGCCCCT
>JANMVS010000496.1:0-1530 GCA_031392885.1 Verrucomicrobiota bacterium | reverse complement strand
TTCGGAAATTTGCGCGCGAGCCGGTTGAACTCAAAACGCCGCCGCGGAAAATCCGAGTCGAGCCGCATGGCCAGCCCCGTGTCCACCTGCAGCGCAACGAGCAGATTCGGCTCGGCCGTCTCGCGCGTGAGATGCAGCTCGCTGCCGTGGATGAAAAACACGTCGTCGGCCCGCAACAGCGTTTCGCCGATGGAGGTGTGCACCGCCACCTGGCCTTTCAGCACGAACAGGAATTCACAGTCGCGGTGGTGGTGGCTCGCGCAACGCCGCACGCTGTGCACAAAAATCCGCAGCGGCAGGTTTTCCTGATGTTCGACATGTTCGATATGGGCTTCGGTGGACGATCGGGACACAGGGGAACGGGGTTGGGGGAATGCAGACCGTCGGCGGAAAATCTCCGCGCCGGTTGCATACCCACGACCTTTGGTCGTTCCACCCGGCAAGTCCATCGCAGAAACGCCGCCGGCCGGCTCCACGACCAGGTATTCGCCCCGTCTCACCCAACCCCGGTCTCGGCCTCCGCGGCGCGGGCCAGCACCCGCAGGCGACGGCGGCGGGCGTGACTCACGCGCTGCCCATCCGCAAACGTGCGACGGCTCTTCAAACCCGGCTGGAAGCGCGCGCAGAACTGAAATGTGTCGGTGTAGGCGACGGGCGCTTTCTAGAGTGCGGCGCGCGTGATGCCGGTCTCCTTGGCGATCTCGTTCATCGATTTGCCCGCCAGCGCCTCGGGCGCCGATGGCTTGCGGATGCGGACAGCGGCCTTCGGGCGGAATCACCGTGTCGATGAAAACGCCGAGCATCGCACTAAAACCCGCCGGCACTTCGGGAGGGATCGCGGCTTCGTCACCGTCGTTCCCGTCCCCCGTGTCGGCGTCGAGCGCCCGCTCGGTCACGGCATAGTTGAAGTCCTCGCCACCGAGGCCCATGGCGTCGGCCTGCTCGGAGGTGAGTTCAAGATTGCGGAAAGCGGTGGAGGCGGAGGCAGACATGATGAGAGCGGGAGCGCGGTTATTCCGCAGCGGCTGCCGTTGCAGCGAATCCGGGCGCAAGAAATGAGCCAAGGTTACGCCGGCCGCAAAGAAAGCCGAAAGCGCACCGAAAACGGGCCGGGAGGAACGGAGCCTGGCGCTATTGTCGCGCAAATTTCACCCCAAGAGATTGCGAACCTCGCGGGTCACGGCAGGCTTTGGGCTGAGTCCACCAATCCCCTCCCCCATGTCCAGAACCATCGTCATCTCACTCCTCAACATGAAAGGCGGCGTCGGCAAGACGACGGTCGCCGTCAACCTCGCCGCCTACCTCGCCCGCGATCACGGCAAGCGCGTGCTCCTCGTCGACCTCGACCCGCAGACCAACGCCTCCCTCTCCCTTATGTCCGAGAAAGCCTGGACCGCCTGGGCGGCGGAACACGGCACAATGGCCGACATTTTTGAAGTTGGCGGCGTCGCGGCGAGAATCTGGGCAGCGGCCACGTCCGGCTTCACGAGCATACCGAAAAGTCGAGCTGCGGGGCGAGGGCGGCTTCGA
>JANMVS010000048.1:0-2120 GCA_031392885.1 Verrucomicrobiota bacterium | reverse complement strand
ATTCCGCGTTCCTATTTTTTGGAGATCATCCCGGAGCAACTGCCGCATTGGCTGCCGCAGAAACGACCGGTGCAGCGCGTGGTCGATGTCTGCACCGGCTCCGGCTGCCTCGCCATTTTACTCGCGCACCAGTTTGTGGCGGCAAAGGTGGACGCAATCGATCTGTCACCCGACGCGCTGGCTGTCGCCCGGTTCAATGTCGCCACGCACGGGCTCACCCAACGCATCAAGCTGCACCGCTCCGATGTGTTCGATGCGGTTTTCCCGGTTAAATACGATCTCATCCTCAGCAACCCCCCGTATGTGCCGACGCGCGAGTTGCGCGACCTGCCGGCGGAATTCAAGCAGGAGCCAGTTCTGGCGCTGGACGGGGGCAAAGACGGGCTCGACATCATCCGCAAGCTGCTCCGCCAGTCCCGCGAGCGCCTGTCGCCGCACGGCATCGTCGTGTTGGAAGTCGGGGGACTGCGCCGGGCGATGGACCTGGCCTTTCCCTCCCTCGACCTGCACTGGCTGCACACGGCGGACGGCGAGGATTGTGTGTGCGTTGTGTCGGCGCTGCGGCTGCGCGACTGGCAGGGTTAGCGGGACTCAGGGGATTACTTTCGGGCCGCCTCAAACTTTTTCACGGGCAGGCCGGCGTCCGCCCAGTCCTTGAAGCCGCCGGCGTTGGCGACCTTGAAGCCTTTCTCGGCGAGCGCCGCCGCGACTTTGCCTGAGCGATTCCCCGAGCGGCAATACAGAATGACCTGCTTGTCCCCGACGGTGGCGAGAAAGTGTTTCCATTCGCCGATCTGGCCGGCGTCGAATTCACTCTTCGCGAGGAGGACCGCAGGCGCGGCAACGCCGGTCTCGGCCCACTCGGCGGGCTCCCGGACATCCACGAGCACAGCCTTATTTTCGGCGAGCAGGGCTGCGGCATCGGCCGGAGCGATGCGGGCGACCTCGGCGGCGCGAACCACGGTGAAGCAGCAGAGAAAGAGCAGGACCAAACGGTTTTTGAGCAAGGGGTGCATGGGGAAAGACTAGGGTGATATATGCGTGGAGCAAGCCGGACCAACCGTCCCCTTATTTGTTCTTCGCGGCCGGCGCGGGTTCGGGGGCGGCGAGCGAGATCCGGATGACGCCGCGCCACTGGTTGGCGCGGTAGCCGATCGCCTGATCTTGAGGATATTTCTGGGCAAGATATGCCCTGACTTCCGGATTGAGCTCATCCAACGGACCGTGACATTTCAGGCAAAGGGTCATGGCCGTGATCGGGCGGTAAACCCGCCACTCGAGGGGTAGATTGGGGAGCGCGAGACGTTGAATGAGAAGGGTGGGCACGTCCTCGCCGTCTTTCAGGGCGGTATTGATGACCTCCAGGGCTTCCTGGTCGGCGATGTCCGGCCGGTTGGCGGGGTTGCGCAGCGCCAGACTGGTGCGCTTGATGGAGGTAACCCGCGGCTGGCCTGGCACGGGCTTGGGCAGGGTCAGGTCCTTGAGGTGCATCAATTCCACCGCCTTGGCCACGCCCTTTTCTGCTACCGTGCGATCCACCTCGAAGATCAGCATATGGCCGACGCGGTTGATCAATTGTTCGCCGGTTTGGCGAATGGCCGCGACCGTGGGATCGGCGGGATCGACCCAGGTGGTCAGTTTTTCCTTGGCTTGGGCCGAGTCGGCCGCCGCAGAGGTCAAGGCTCCGCCGGCGATGAGCGCGAGCCAAAGACACGTTTTCATGCGGGAAGTATACACCCACCCGTGCGGTCTGTCATCTGGGTTAGAAAATGACAAATAATGCGCAGTCCGGACACGCCAGCAGGCCCTGGGGCGGCTCACGGCGCGAGCAGCGGGGGCCGGCCAGCGCGCCGCGACTATTTTTTATCTTCCGACGGCGCGCCCGTGTTCAGCTTGATCGGCAAATAGACCGGGCAGAACCGGAAGGTCGCGGTGAGCAGCGGCACGATGCCGACCAGCCCCCATCCCATGAAAACCAACGTCGGCGGCATCGACCGCATCCTCCGCTTCCTCGCCGGCTTCACCCTGCTCGGTGCGGGCTATTACTTCAAATCCTGGTGGGGATTGATCGGCATCGTGCCGCTGCTCACCGCGACCTTCCGGTTTTGCCCCGTCTACTT
>JANMVS010000479.1:0-2758 GCA_031392885.1 Verrucomicrobiota bacterium | reverse complement strand
CAATATTCGGCTGATAGAAGGCTTGACCTCGCGCTTCTGATTGGGACCACCAGCGACCAGCGGGTTGACCCCTTCCGGCTGCCCCCGGTTCAATTCCGGGCGGGGGCACCACCAGTTCGAAGGATAGGCGAATTGGATCATTCCGATTTGGAGTTTTAAGTCGCTGTTATCCTTGGTGATCTAAAAAGCCTGTTTCCTAGTCGCGCGAACGTGGTTCGTATTAGGGTTCCGAAGTGGAGTATTTCTTCGGCGATTCGAATGCGCAAAAGACAACACGATCTGGAAAGTGCGCTAGGAGCGACTCTGTTTGGCAAGGTTTGGCGAAAGATTCTCTGTCACCTGATCCGCCTTTTCGCGCCCTTGTAGGCTATGAAGGCTTTCTTTGATTCTCCCATCGGTGCTATAAACGGGCGAGGACCCTCCTTGCTCTCTCCCCCTCCGCTTGCCCCCGCCTCGCTCGACGACGCCTCGCTGGTGACCGCGACTCTCGCGGGCGATCGCGTTGCGTTCGGCCATATCGTCACGCGCTACCAGGCGCTCATCTGCTCGCTCGCTTACAATGCCACCGGCAGCGTCCGCCAGAGCGAGGACCTTGCGCAGGAAACGTTCATCGCCGCGTGGCGCGACCTCGGGCAGTTGCGCGAGACCACCAAGTTGCGCGGCTGGTTGTGCAGCATCGCCCGGCACCAGATCAACCGCGCGTTCAACCGCTCGGTGCGCGAGCCCGCGCACGCGGCCGAGCCGCTCGACGCCGCGCCCGAACTGGCGGCGTCCGATCCCCTGCCGTCCGAGCAGGCCGTCAGCCGGGAGGAGCAGGCCATCCTGTGGCGTTCGCTCGAGCGGATTCCCGAGACCTACCGCGAGCCACTGATCCTGTTCTATCGCGAAAACCAGTCCGTCGAACGCGTGGCCGTTGCGCTCGAGCTCTCCGAGGACGCCGTGAAGCAGCGCCTCTCGCGCGGCCGCAAGCTGCTCCAGGATCAGGTGGCGGCGTTCGTTGAGGGCGCGCTGCAACGGACGGCACCGGGCCCCGCGTTCACCACGAGCGTGTTGGGTGTGCTGCCCGCGCTCACTGTCCCCGTCGCCGCGACCACCTTCGCGAAAGGCGGCGCCGCGGTCAAAGCCACCGGCGCGGGCGGCGTCGCCGCCACGCTGCTCGGTCTGGGGTTCGGAATCCTGGGCGGCTGGATCGGCTACCAGGTGAGCCTCGAAAGCGCGGACCGGGCGAACGCGGCGTCGCCGCGCGAGCGCGAGTTCCTCCGCAAGCTGGCCTGGCGCGTGTGGCTCACGGCGGGCGTGTTCCTCCTCGTGCTGTTTACCGGCGTTTATTTCGAAGTGGCCGGCCCGGAAAGCCACGCGGCGCGGTTGGTGGAGCCGTTCGCCATCTTCTGCAGCGGCTACGGCGTCGCGCTCGTGCTGACCTTGTTGTCCGCCACCAAGCGCTTGCACGCAATCCGCCGGGAGGAAGCGGCGAACCGGCCGCCCGCGGGCATCGCGCCGGCGACGCCATGGCTCTTCCGGCCGTTCGAATACCGGAGCCGGTGGACGCTGCTCGGGCTGCCGCTGGTCCACATTCGGATGCAGCAAACCGGCGACGCCGGCCAGACGCTGCCCGCCGTCGGCTGGATCGCGATGGGCAACATCGCGTGCGGCGGGCTGTTCGCCTTCGGCGGACTCGCGTTGGCGCCGGTCAGCCTCGGGGGCGGCGCGGCGGGACTGCTCGCGCTGGGCGTATTTGGGGTGGGGGTGTTTTCCTTTGCGGGCGCGGCGTTCGGGGTGTGGGCGGTGGGCGGCGTCGCGGTCGGTTATCTCGCCTCGGGCGGCGCGGCGCTGGGCTGGCTGGGCGCGCTCGGCGGCGCCGCGGTGGCGCATAACTTTGCCGTCGGCGGGGCGGCGGCGGCGCAGCACGTCAACGACGACGCGGCGCGGGCGTTCGTGCAGCACAGCGAATTTTTCCGCTGGGCCAAGTGGCTCTCGCAACACGCCATCATGCTGCTCTGGCTGCCGCTGGGCCTGGTGATCGGGCAACTGCTCGGGCTCCGGCGGAAACGCTGAGCGCGGCGGGCCTTGCCCGCCGGATCACATCCCGCTCCGGAAGGTCTTGTGGTCCACCACGCCGCTGGCCCGCACCTGTTTCAGGGCCTTCCCGTATTCCTCCAGCAACCGCAGGGCATAACGCAGGCGCTTGCGCTGCATCGCATCCTCCTTGCCCATGTCAGGTGAACCGTCGGCGGCGTTTAGATTCTGTTCCGCGTGATGAATCAGCACATGCTCGGGGATCCAAGCGACCCGGTTGTTCTTTTAGCCGCTCATGCGCAGCTCCGCCACCGGGTAGCTGCCGCCGCGGCTTGCCGACACGGTCACGATCAGGCCGGGCTTGTGGCCGATTTCATCCGCGGTGCAGTTGAGCAGGAAATTTTTCACGCCGGGCGTCGCCATGCCGCTCCATTCCGGGGTCAAGACCACGAGCGCGTCGGCGGCCTTCAGTTCCGCCGAGATCGGACCCCACAGCGCGTCGGGCGCGCCGCCGGTCGTCTCGTCCCACAAGGGCAGGGGGTTTCCGCTCAGGCTGTAGAGATGCGTCTCGGCGCCGGGATGCTCGCGCGTCAGCACCGCCTGCACATAGTTGGCGACCTTGAGCGACTGGGCTTCCGCGCGGTGGCTGCCATTGAGGATGAAAAACCCCATCCCCGCGAGCCCTGAGTGCTTCGCTGCTCTGTCCTCAATCCAGTTTCCTATCAGCCCCCGCCCCAAAATC
>JANMVS010000404.1:0-4641 GCA_031392885.1 Verrucomicrobiota bacterium | reverse complement strand
GCGGCCGCTGCCGGAGACGACCAAATTCAGCATAATGCGGGGAGGGGAAAGCACGGATAAAGCTCGAGCGGAGTGAACCGGCGCCAGTCAAACGCTCTACCGGCCTGACGCAATTTGATACACGCAGCGAACGGCGGATCTCCGGCGGGCGATCTCATGTCTTCGGGTCAATGGCGTCGGCGCGGATCCAGTCGAGCGCTGGATAGGGCGGGACGCCACCCTACGCCACCGTGCGTGCAGCCGCCGCGTTGGCACGAACCTGGGCGGCGTCCTTGCACCCCGGAATAACCGCGGTAACCGCCGGGTGGCGCAGGCACCACGCCAGCGCCCATTGCGCCATCGGCAATCCGGCGGGCACCTCGGTGGCCGCGATTTGCCCGATCTCCGCCAGTCGCGCGTCCTGATCCGTTTTCTGCCAGACCTCGCGGACGTCGTTGGCCGGAAAGATGTGGCCGGGCTGATATTTGCCCGAGAGTAAACCGCTGGCGAGCGGCACCCGGGCGAGCACGCCGAGTTGCTGCCGTTGGCAGGAGGGGAAAACCTCCGCCTCAGGTTCCCGTTGGAGGCGGTTGTAGACCACTTGAATCACATCCACGCCGACGGCGGTCGATGCGTCGGTTTGCTTCAGATTGGTGTTGGCGCCGATCGAGTTGCCCAGAAAGCGAACTTTGCCCTGCGCCTGCGCCTGCCGGGCCGCCGTCCACATGGCCTCATCGGCGAAAGCGGCGTCATGGCCGGAATGAAACTGCAGCAAGTCGACATGGTCCGTCCGCAACGCCTTCAGGGAATCCTCCAATTGCGTGAGCAGATCGGCGGCCTGGAAACAGGGATCGCGCTTGAAGCAGGTATGGAACTTATGGCCCCACTTGGTTGCGATCACCCAGTCCTGCCGCCGGCCCGGCAGGGTTTCGCCGATCAGCCGTTCCGAGAGGTGGTCGCCATAACACTCGGCGGTGTCGACGAGATTGATGCCTTCATCCTGGGCCGCCGCCAGAATTTCCCGCGCATCGCCCGCGGTGTAGGCCCGGCCCCACTCGCCACCCAATTGCCAGGTGCCGACGCCGATGACGGAAACTTTGAGGCCGGTACGGCCGAGGGTGCGGTATTGCATTAGGTAAGCAGGCACTGGAGTCGGTGCATCCGCAAATGATTTCCCGATCGGTATAAATCCCAACGCCGCGGATCACGCCAGAAGGGGAGAGGCTTTTCGGCCTGCCCTTCCTTCACTTCAGTTGTTCAATATTCCTACCCGCTGAATTGTCGCTGAGTTTCACGAGCGCCACTTGATGGCAAATTGTCCGCGTTGGCCGTCGCGCGCAAGACGGTTCCGCCAGTCAGGCGCTTGCTACCTGGGCCCGAGCAGTTGCCGGAGAATTGGCTCCCCTTGGCGGGGAGTTGCGTACACGTTGCGTGCGTCATGGCACTTATTGGCAAACGCAACCTGCTTCCCATCGTTCGCTCCGCCCAGCCCGGGTTTTACCTGGATGGGGGCACGCATGGGGAAATCCTGCTGCCGGGACGCTATATCCCGCCGGGCGCCACGCCGGGCGGTAAGATCGATGTCTTCGTCTACCGCGACTCCGAGGACCGGCTCGTCGCGACGACTCAAAAGCCTTTCGCCGTCGTCGGCGAGTTTGCCTGCCTGCAGGTGGCCGCCGTCAGTCCGCGCATCGGGGTCTTTCTGCACTGGGGCCTCGAGAAGGATCTCCTGCTGCCGATCCGGGAAATGGACGGCCCGGTGAACCCGGGTGACTGGGTGGTGGTGCAGGTCGCATTGGATGAGCAGACCGACCGCCTCGTGGCGAGCGCCCGGCTGAACCGCCGGTTGGATCTCACCCCGGCCAACTATTACGAGGGTGAATCCGTCAAGCTGCTTGTCGCAAGCAAAAGTCCCCTCGGCTACAATCTGATCGTGAACGACGCCCACTGGGGCCTGATTTACGACAACGACCTCACGACTCCGCTCAAGATCGGCCAGGTGGTCGCCGGCTACGTGCGGACGATCCGCCCCGACGGCAAACTCGATCTGGCGCTCGGTCAGGCCGGCTACCGGCGCATCGGGCCGTTTACCGAGCAGATTCTCCAGATTTTGCAGACGAAAGGGGGGCGGCTGCCTTATCACGACAACAGTCTGCCGGAGGAAATCCGGCAGGTCTTCGGCATGAGCAAGAAAGCCTTCAAGCAGGCGATCGGTGCGCTCTTCCGGGAGCGTCGGATCACCATTGAACCCGACGGCATCCGCCTGGTTGCGCCGGACGATAAAATCTGAGGATGGACTCGTTCCGTTCGCGCAATAATCTCACTTTCATGAACAAAGCCAGCACTCCCCGTCAGGAAACCAATTCCTCCAGCCCGCGCAGCGTCGCGGTCCGGGAAGTCCCCATTGAACTCTGCCAGTTCATCAAGTTCGGCGGGCTGGCCGAGAGCGGGGGTGAGGCGAAGCAGCTGATCAGCGAGGGTCTGGTGCTAGTGAACGGCGTGGTCGAGACGCAGAAGCGCAAGAAGCTCGCGGTCGGCGACAAGGTGAAGGCCAACGGCCATGTGATCGTGGTGAAATTGGCCTGAGGATCGCCCCCCCGGACATGGCTTTTTCTTCCTTAGGTTTGTCGGAGCCACTGCTGCGGGCGGTGGCCGGACGCAACTACGCCGCGCCCACGCCGATTCAGGCGTCGGCCATTCCCGCGATATTGCGCGGGGGCGATGTCTGGGCCTCGGCGCAGACCGGCTCGGGCAAGACGGCGGCCTTTGCCCTGCCGATCCTGCAGATTTTATCCACCACGCGCCGGGAACGCGGTCGCTATGTCCGCGCCCTGATCCTTGCCCCCACCCGCGAACTGGCCGCGCAGATCGGCGAGGCCATCCGCAATTACGGCCGGTTTTTGCCCGAGCCCCTCAAGACGCTCGTCGTCTACGGCGGCGTTTCCATCAACCCGCAGATGATGGCCCTCGGTGGCGGGGCTGATATCATCGTGGCCACGCCCGGGCGACTGCTGGACCTGATCGACCACCATGCGGTGTCACTGTCGGCGGTCACCGTGCTGGTACTGGATGAGGCGGACCGTCTGCTCGACCTCGGTTTCTCCGCGGAGTTGGCGCGGATCATCGCCCTGTTGCCCACCCGGCGGCAGAGCCTGCTGTTCTCCGCGACGTTTCCCCCGGCCGTGCAGGCCCTGGCGGAAAAGCTGCTGCGCGATCCCGTCCGGCTCGATGTGCCCGCCGCGCCCGCCACGACGCCCGACATTCTCCAGCGCGCGATCGAGGTGGACCCGCCGCAGCGCACCCAGTTGCTGCGGCATCTGATCGAGGAAAACAAATGGACGCGGGTCCTCGTGTTTGTCGCCACCAAATACGCGACCGAGCACGTCGCGGAAAAACTGCGCAAGGCCGGCCTCGCGGCCACCGCGTTTCATGGGGAGCTCAGCCAGGGGGCGCGTACGCAGGCGTTGGCCGATTTCAAGGCCTCGAAGGTGCAGGTCCTGCTGACCACGGACCTGGCCTCAAGAGGCATCGACATCGCGAGCCTGCCGGTGGTGGTGAACTTTGATCTGCCGCGCTCGGCGGTCGACTACACGCACCGGATTGGGCGCACCGGCCGGGCAGGGGAGAGCGGGTTGGCGGTTAACTTCATCAGTGCCGAGACCCACGCCCATTTCCAACTGATCGAGAAGCGCCACCGGCTGAATCTGTCCCGCGAGCAGATCGAGGGCTTTGAACCGGTGGAAATCGAGGTGCCTGCTCCGCCGACCGGCGGCATCAAGGGCAAGCGGAAAAGCAAGAAGGACAAGCTGCGGGAAGCTGCAGCGGGCGGGGAAAGTGCGCCGAGGTCTGCTCCACTCGCGCCGGAGAAGAAATTTTCGTGGCCCCGGCTGCGGTGAGACCGATGAAGCCGGAACGATGCAGATGAATTTCACCACGAAAAACACGAAACTCACGAAATGAGGAAGTGAGGAAGTGAGGAAGTGAGGGAAAAAACAAGCGAAGGAGACTGCTCACGAAGCAAGGACGAACTGAAGCTTTGTTCGACGGGTGTTTTTCATTCGAGTTGGGCCGATACCCCGGAGCTTGCTCCGGCTTGGTTTGAATGTAGGAGCGAGCTTGCAGGCGATTTGGGGCGTCCGCTGACGGACCACATGCCGAATCGCTTGCAAGCAAGCTCCTACAAAAGTGAGCAAAGATACCGGGCATCGTGTGTTGGCGTTGGTTTGATCAAATGCCCCGGGGCTTGCGCCGGGGATGTTTACTCTGCATCTGGGTCAATCGGTGTTCATCGGTGGTTTCCGAATGAATCGTTACGGATTACCGCGGAAAAGATCCGGGAATTTAACATTTGAGATCATGCGGTGGGGCGTGACCGCCGGGCGCGCCGTCAGGATAGGCGCGCCGGCTCGACGGGGACGACTCGTCCTACCTTGGTTTCCCCAATCGAAGATTTCCCACTCAAAACGATAGCGAGCGACAATCAGTTTCCTGGAGCCGCCGCGACCCCGCGGCGGTTTGCAAGCGACCCCACGGCGAGGTCGCCGTGGCTCCAGGAAATATCCAGCTAGCCCGCATCTTTCACACTCCCAGCGACTTTTATGTTCGTCCAACTACGGATGGACAGCGTGTCAGCGAAAGCGGGCAGGAAATGCGGGCTAGGGC
>JANMVS010000385.1:0-7924 GCA_031392885.1 Verrucomicrobiota bacterium | reverse complement strand
CGAGCATGGACCACCCGGCGGCGGCGAGCTCCTTGCGCAGAGCGTCGGCGCCGGCCCAGTCCTTGGCCTGCTTCGCGGCCCAGCGTTTCTCAGCGAGGGCGGCGATGGCAGCCGGGATGACTTGAGCAATTCCACTAACATCAATGGGGCCGAGCACTAAGTTGCCCTTAGAATCAATCACTGGCTGTAACTTCAGGCCGAGAGCACCGCCCACAGCTGAGTCAAAGTCGTCGATCCCAACACCAGCAGGTCCACGTTTCACGATTGAAAATAAAGCTCCAAGAGCAGCAGGTGTGTTCAGGTCATCGGAAAGCGCTTCGTAGAATGCTAGGAATACCGAAGAGTCACCCGTTGCTTGGGTGAGAGTGCCCTTGAATTTTGCTAGAGTGCTTAAGGCACTGTTGGCAGCGTGCAGCGAATCCAGCGAGAAGTTGAGCTGCTTGCGTGGATGGCCTTGGAGCAAGGCGAGTCGGACAGCTTCCGCCGTGGCTCCATGCTTTTGCCTGAGGTCGTCGAGCGTGTAGAGGTTGCCGAGGCTCTTACTCATCTTCTTGCCGTCCACCAGCAAGTGCTCGCTGTGATACCAGTGGTGGGAGAACACTCGGCCGTTGCAGCATTCGCTCTGGGCGATCTCGTTTTCGTGGTGGGGGAAGAGCAGGTCCACGCCGCCGGTGTGGAGGTCGATCGTCTCGCCGAGGTGCTTCTTGCTCATCGCGCTGCACTCGATGTGCCAGCCGGGGCGTCCGGATCCCCACGGACTGTCCCAGGCGTTGTCGCCGTCGTCGGGTTTGTGGGCCTTCCAGAGGGCGAAGTCCGTGGCGTCCTCCTTCTCGTCGGCGTCAACCGCCGCGGCCTTGAGCGCCGAGCCGACCTGCAGTTCGCGCTCCTTCACCCGGCTGAGTTTGCCGTAGTCGCCGAAGGAGGAGACCTTGAAATAGACGGAACCATCGGCCGCGCGGTAGGCGTTCCCCTTCTTCATGAGCACGTCGATCATGTCGACCTGCTCCTTGATGTGGCCGGTGGCGGTGGGCTCGCCATGCGGGCGCAGGCAGTTGAGGGCGTCGCAGTCGGCGTGGAATTTGTCGGTCCACTGCTTCGTGACCTCGGCCAGAGAACGCTTCTCGTCCTGGGCGCGCTTGATGGTCTTGTCGTCGACGTCCGTCAGGTTGCGGACGTGCTTCACCTTGGCCTTGCCGAATTCGAGTTCGAGCAGCCGGCGGAGGACGTCGTTGACGACAAAGGTGCGGAAATTGCCGATGTGGGCCGGGGCATAGACCGTCGGGCCGCAGTTGTAGAAACGGAAGACGCCATCCGGTTGCGCGGGCTGGAGCTCGCGCAGGGTGCGGGTGAGGGAATCGTGGAGCCGGATGGGCATGGGAGAGTCGGAATTAGCCACAAATGCCTCGAAACTATCAACCACGGATTGCACGGAGTGACACGGAGGGGCGAAGAAAAGGCATCCGGATTTTCCACCACTAATGCTCACTAATTGGACACTAATCCGGATTAGTGAGGAATCAGTGTGGATTAGTGGTTCAACTTCCGGCCGGAGCGGCCAAAAGATTTGCGTGAGTTAGCGACAAATAGTGGTTTACTCCCGGTCTTCCTCGCCATGGCAAAAAACTTCAAACTTTTCCTGACCCATCGCCCCCGCCGCCTGCGCCGGCAGCCCAGCCGCCGCGCCCTCGTGGCCGAAACGGTTCTGCGGGTGGAGGACCTCATCGCCCCGTTGTTCGTGGTGGACGGCAGGGGCGCGCCCGAGCCCATCGGCTCGATGCCGGGGGTTTATCGGTTCAATGTGGCCGATCTGGTGAAGGAATGCCGCGAATTGCACGCCCTCGGGGTGCCCGCGGTGGCGTTGTTTCCCAAGCTGGATGCCAAGCTGAAGGATGCGGACGGCACCGAGGCGCTGAATCCAAAGACCTTGGTGCTGCGCGCCGTCCGGGCCGTCAAGGCCGCCGTGCCGGAGCTGACGGTCATCACCGATGTCGCACTCGATCCCTACACCAGTCACGGGCACGACGGCGTGCTGACCGCGGCGCAGGACGACGTCGACAATGACCGGACGGTGGAAATTCTTCGTCGCATGGCGGTCATGCAGGCGGACGCCGGGGTGGATTTTGTCGCGCCGTCCGACATGATGGACGGCCGGGTGGGGGCGATCCGCACCGCCCTGGATGCCTCCGGCCATACCGGCACCGGGATTCTGGCTTATTCGGCGAAATACAATTCCGCCTATTACGGACCGTTCCGTGATGCCGTGGGCAGCGCGAAGGCCGCGGGCACGCGCCTGCTCAGCAAAGCCACCTACCAGATGAACCCGGCCAACCGCCGCGAGGCGCTCAGCGAGGTCGCGCTCGATGAGAAAGAGGGCGCGGACATCGTCATGGTGAAGCCGGCCGGACCTTATCTCGACATCATCCGCGAGGTGCGCAATGCGTCGAAGAAACCAGTGGCGGCGTATCAGGTTTCCGGCGAGTACGCGCAGCTCCACGCGGCCGCGCAACTCGGCTGGCTCGACCTCGTGCGTTGCCGGGACGAGTCGCTGCTCGCGATCAAACGGGCCGGGGCGGACATGATTCTCACGTATTTCGCCAAGGATGTGGCGAAGGCGCTGCTGCGCCAAAGTTAAAAACCGAGGGGACGATGGTTTAACCCGCCCGGCCGACTTTACCGTGCGGCGTTCAGCTTGCTGTGCTTCCGACTGTAGCCGAAGTAGACGGCGAAGCCGAGGGCCATCCAGATGCTCAGGTTGAGCCAGGTGATCGCCGGCAGGAAAAACATCTGCGCAATGCACGTCAGCACGCCCAGAACCGGCACGACTGGCACCCAGGGGGTGCGGAACGAGCGGGGAGCGTTGGGCTCGGTCTTGCGCAGCACGAGGACGCCCGCGCAGACGAGGGAGAACGCCAGCAGGGTGCCGATGGAGACGAGTTCACCGAGGACGTTCAGCGGAAAGAGGCCAGCGATGATCGCGCAGGCGATGCCGGTGATCCAGGTGGTGACATGCGGTGTGCCGTATTTCGGATGAATCTTGGCAAAGGCGGCGGGCAGGAGTCCGTCTTTCGCCATCGCGAAAAAGATGCGCGGCTGGCCGAGCAGGGAGACCAAGATGACGGACGTGAGGCCGGCGAGGGTGGCGGCTTCCATCAAGTAGCGGAAGTAGGCGGGGGCGTGGGCCTGCTTCAGGGCGTAGATGAAGGGCGCATCGACGTTCAGTTGGGAGTAGGGCACCAGACCGGTGAGCACGAGTGACACGGAGATGAACAGGAACGAGACGATCAGCAGTGTGCCGAGCAAACCGATGGGCAGATCGCGCTGCGGGTTTTTCGTCTCCTGGGCGGCGGAGGAAACGCAATCGAAGCCGACATAGGCGAAAAAGATCGCGCCGGCTCCGCGGAAAATGCCGCTGACACCATGCTGACCGAACGCGCCGTCGTTGGGCGGGATGAAGGGAGTCCAGTTGGCCAGGGTGGCGGCGCGGTGCCCGAGGAAATACCATGCGCCGTAGCCGATCAGGGCGAGCAAGACACCCACTTTGACGAGCACCATCAGGTTGTTGAAATTCGCGGACTCCTTGATGCCGATGTAGAGAATATAGGTGAGGAGGAGCGAAATAAAGACGGCGGGGAAGTTGATGAACGAGCCGGTGGTGACCAGCTTGTCGTCGACGAAGTCCAGCGGCGCACTCATGAGGGCGTGTGGGAGGTTGAGGTTGAATTCGTGGAACACTTCGTTCATCGCGCCGGACCAGCTCACCGCGACGGCGGCGCCGGAGACGAGGTATTCGAGAATGAGGCACCAGCCCACGACCCAGGCGAGGCATTCGCCGAGGCTGCCGTAACTGTAGGTGTAGGCGCTGCCAGAGACGGGGATCATCGCCGCCAATTCCGCGTAGCAGAGTCCGGCGAAGAGACAAGCGATGCCCGCCACGACATAGGACAACGCAATCGCCGGGCCGCCGTAAAGGGCGGCTGCCGGGCCGGCCTGGACGAAGATGCCCGCGCCGACTACCGAACCGATGCCGAGGCTGATGAGGCTAACCGGGCCGAGGGTGCGCTTGTAGCCGTGCTCGGCCGACGCCTCGGCTTGGAGCGAGGCGAGGCTTTTGGTGCGGAAGAGACTCATGGCGGCGAGTTATTTCCCGCTTTGGCTCAGCTTACTGTGATGCCGACTGTAGCCGAAGTAAATCGCAATGCCGATGATCAGCCAGATGACGAGGCGCAGCCAGGTGTCGGTCGGCAAGGCGTACATCTGAAGAAAACAGATGCCGGCGCCGAGGATCGGCACCAGCGGCACCAGCGGGGTCCGGAAGGGCCGGCTCACGTCGGGCCGGGTCTTGCGCAGCACGGCGATGCTGATGCAGACGATGACAAAGGCGAAGAGCGTGCCGATGGAGACCATTTCACCGAGGATCGCGAGCGGCATGAGGCCGCCCAGAATGGCGGAGATGACACCGGTCAGAATGGTGGTGACGTAAGGGGTTTTGAAGCGCGGGTGGACTTTCGCGAAGACCGCCGGCAACAGGCCGTCATTGGCCATGGAAAAGAAGATGCGGGGCTGGCCCATCAGCATGACGAGGATGACGGAGCTGAGACCCGCGATGGCGGCGATCTCGACCACGAAGCGCAGGGCAAACGGCGCGCCGGCGGCCTGCAGCGCGTTAACGACGGGGGCGGCGTTGTTGAGGTCGGTGTATTTCGACATGCCGGTCAGCACGACAGAGATCGTGATGAAGAGCGCGGTACAGACGAGGAGAGAACCGACGATGCCGACGGGCATGTCCTTCTGGGGGTTCCTGGCCTCCTGTGCGGCGGTGGACACCGCATCGAATCCGATGTAGGCGAAGAAGATCACGGCCGCACCCTTGAAGATGCCACTCCAACCAAACTGACCATAGGTGCCGGTGTTCTCCGGAATGAAGGGGGTCCAGTTCTTGAGGGCGAGGTCGCGGTGGCCAAGCAGATACCAGATGCCGAAGCCGATGATGGCGAGGAGCACGGACACCTTGGTCACGACCATGTAATTGTTGAAGGTCGCCGATTCCTTGATGCCAATGACCAGCAGGCAGGTGAGAACGGCGATGATGCAGACCGCCGGCAGGTTCATGAGATGCCCGGTGTTGACCAGGTGGCCGTTGACATAATCGAAGGGGGCTTGCGTCAAGTGAACCGGGAGCACGATGTTGAATTCCTTGAGGAAGGCCACGAAGTGACCGGACCAGCCGACGGCGACCGTCGGAGCCACAAAAAGGTATTCGAGGATCAGATCCCAGCCGATGATCCACGCGAAGAATTCGCCGAGGGTCGCATAGGAGTAGGTGTAGGCGCTGCCGGAGATGGGGATCATCGCGGCGAACTCGGCATAACACAGGCCGGCGAACAGGCAGCCGAAACCGGAAATGATGAACGAAATGGCGATGGCGGGCCCCGCATATTGGGCGGCGGCCTGTCCGGTGAGCACAAAGATTCCCGCCCCAATGATGGCGCCAATGCCGAGGCTCACGAGGTTCATCCGTGAAAGGCTGCGGCGGAGACCTGAGTCAGCGGCAGCTTCTTTTTGCAGCGATTCGATCGATTTGGTTTGGAACAGGCTCATGGGGATGTGGGTTGGGGTGGCAAACGGGGTTGAGGGTGGGTTGGGCGGGTAAACTAGAAGGCCGAGCGCGGGACCTGGATGGAGTCGCCCGGGAAGAGCAGGGGATCCTGCTCGGGGTGGCGTTGGGCGAGCTTCACGTCGAATTCGGTGGCCTTGCGGTCGCGGGTGAGCGTGACGCGGGTTTCCTTGGCATAGAGGGTGAAGCCGCCGGCCGATTGGACGGCTTTGGCCAAGGTCAAGTCCGGCGACCACGGAATGCGGCCCGGCCGCTGCACTTCACCGCCGATGTAGACATAGCGCTCGGTCACATTGACCGAAACATCGAGCGTCGTGTAGAATTTCTTCGTGATGTAGGCGCTGCGGATGCTCTGGGAAAGCTCGGAGGTGGTGAGCCCGGCGGCGATGACCGCGCCGATGTATTGCAGCTGGATGAAGCCTTGCTCGTCGATCTGCACATTGCTATTGAGCGGCTCGGGTATCCCAAGCAGCGAAACCATCATCGTGTCGCCCGGACGCAACTGAGCAGACAGGGCGGGGGCGGCGATCGTGGGATTGCCCCCTGGGCCGCCGACGGCGGGTCCCGGTCCTCCGGCAACGCAACCGGCCAGCGCCAGGATCAACAGCAATGCGGCCAGACGGTTAAACAAACGGAGTAAAAACATGCGCGACTGGTACCTGAGCGATTGCCCGCATGGTGGCAACAAACCTTTTAGCCGCGGCTACGCTTGCTGCGGCTGGGCTTGGCGTCGTCATCTCCGGCGTCTTCTTCGTCATCCTCCGGATCCTTGTCTTCCTTTTCGGGCTTGGTGTCGCCGTCCTTGTCGCCGTCGCCTTCTTCGTCGTCATCCCACTTGAGGGAGGCATCCCCCTTCAGCTTCTCTTCCTCGCCTTCCTCGACTTCGGGCAGATTGTCCGCTTCGTCCTCGGCGGAGTTCTTCCGGGTCTCTTCTTCCTCGTCGCCGTGGCCGGCGGGCATGAAATCGAGGATGGCCGTGATCTCCTGGAACAGGTGCACCGCCTTGCCCTCGATAAAGTCGTTGTTCTGCGCCTCGCGCAGCTGGTCTTCCACCTCGTCGATCGTGAGCTTCTCCTCGAAGTCGAGGAGGTCGTTGAGCAGTTTGACGCGCAACCGGGTGATATGGTCGAGGAAATCGGCGTAGGGCCCGTTCTCCTCGTCGATCACGTCCGGCAGGGCAAAGAGCTTTTCCTCGGATTCCAGCAACGGCTGCTTGGTGCGGGCGAGGCGCACGCGGCCTTTGCCGAGATCCTTGGTGATGCGGAAGGGAATGAAGGCGCGTTCGAAGAGATTGGCGTCGAAGCCGTATTCGCGCAGGGGGTCGATCAACTCGATGATGTGGTCGACCTGGCGCGGATCGATGATGCTGAGGCCATCCACGTCCCAGTGGACCGGATCGCTGATTTCGCCGACCCACCAGTTGTGGTCGTCGCCGAGCCGGACAATGCACCATTCAAGTTGAGGAGTTCCTTTCGCCATATAGTTCTAAATCGTCTGCACGAAAAGGGGTGGGTTCAGCCCTTGTCAAATCTTGAAACGCAGAATGTGGATAAATCTTCATATACCCTCGGCTGAGGGAAAATTTCGGCGGCAGATTGGGCGGGTAAGCCGAAATAACAAGACCAAAAAATTTCCGGCTTTGGCCTCCCGGGATCCTTGAAAGTTGGCCGGTGCCTGCCACAGTGCGCGGCCATGGGCTGGCTCTATCAACACATGGTAAAACCCGCGCTCTTCCGGCTTTCGCCGGAGCACGCGCATGAACTGGGCGTGCATGCTCTCGCCCTGCTCGGGCAGGTCCGTCCCCTGGGTGCGATGCTGGAGCGGTTGAACCAGCTGCCGCCCGGGCTCTACCGGCCGGTCGAGTGCTGGGGTTTGAAATTCCCCAACGCGGTCGGGCTCGCCGCCGGCTTCGACAAAAACGGCCGCGCCTGGCCGGCGGCGGCGGCCCTGGGCTTTGGTCATGTCGAGATCGGTACCGTCACGCTGCACGCCCAGCCGGGCAATCCCCGGCCGCGAGCTTTCCGGTATCCGGCCGCGGGGGCGGTGATCAACCGCATGGGTTTCAATAATGCCGGAGCGGCGGCGCTGGCCGCCCGGCTGGCGCAACTGCCCGGCCCGGGGCGGCGCCTGATCCCGCTCGGCATTAACCTGGGCAAAAGCAAGGTCGCACCGCTCGACCGGGCCGCCGAGGATTACCTCGGCTGCTTCCGCCTCTTGGCGGATCACGCTGACTATATGGTGGTGAATGTCAGCAGCCCGAACACCCCGGGACTGCGTGAACTGCAGGACGCCGCCTGGCTGAAACCGCTG
>JANMVS010000344.1:0-4245 GCA_031392885.1 Verrucomicrobiota bacterium | reverse complement strand
CCTGGGCGGCGGGCTTTCTCTACGGTTATCTGCGCGGATATTCCCTCGCCGCTTCCGGGGCGATCGGAGCGCTGCTCGGTTCCGAAACCGTCCAGCACCTCGGCCCGTCGATCCCCGACCTGCACTGGCCGCGGATGCGCGAGTCGGCAGCGGCGCTGGCGAAACAGTAGGGGCCGTTGCCCGCAACGGCCCTTCGTGTGAGTCAGGCGATTGAGGGCAATCGCCCCTACCCGATAACCCGCGGCCAAAATCTGGATCCTTTGGGCCGTTGGCATGACATCCTCCGGATGAGCCACCGCGCGCTGCGGCTCGTCGTGGACGACTCGCCCTACCCATCGTCCAGATGTCGCGGGCGGCGAGTCGGGCTCAGATGCCACTGGATCCCCGCTGACGGTGATCGTTGGCTACTTCGCAACCGGGATTTTCAAAACCGATGGCAAAAACCGCGGCTCGCGTCGGGCCTGGGTCCGCGCTTCAAAATCGGCCGCGAGTGCGAGCAATTTGGCCTCGGTCCAGGCGCCACCGTAAAACAGCAAACCCACCGGAAGCCCCGCGACCGCGGTCATCGGCACCGTCACACTCGGATAGCCGGCCAGCGCCGCCGGAAGACAGCCGGAGTCACCGGATGGACCGTGTGGTCCGAATAACGGGTCGGCGGCTTCGGTTCGCGCGATCAGTTTTGCCGGGGTGTTCGCCAGCGCGACCAGGGCATCCAGGTGGTAGCGCTCCCGCAGGGCATCGATGCCCTCGCTGCGACTGATCCGCCGACAGGCCGCCAGCGCGTTGAGGTAGGCGGGCTCGGTCAGCGGACCCTTGGACTGGGCCCGCACGAATTCCTGTTGGCCAAAAAGCGGTTGCTCCTGCGCCCAGTGTTCGTCGTTAAACGTGATCAGGTCGGCGAGCGACTTCATCCGCGTCTCAGGTCCGAGGGTCGCGAGGTAGGCGTTCAGGCCGATCTTCATCTCATAATAGAAGACCTCCAGCATCTGGCCTCGCGCCTGGTCGATGCCGGGGAACTCGCCCACTTCGATCACTTCAGCCCCCGCGTCCCGCAGTGACTGGAGGGCCGCGCCCAGCGCCTGGTCCAGGTTGGGCTGGACTTGGGCAATCCGAACGTACCCCAGGCGCGCACCCTTCAGCGCGTTCGCGGGCAGAGGTGCCTTCAGGCTTTCCCGCAATCCCCCCGGCAGCTCGTGGGTCGCGGCCTCAGCGGCATCGTCGCCGGCGAGGGCCGCGAGCACCAACGCCGCATCCCGCACCGTGCGGGTCATCGGCCCGGCGGTATCGAACGACGCGGCAATCGGAATAATCCCCGTGCGGCTCACCAGCCCGAGCGTCGGCTTCACCCCCACGATGCCGCAGGTCGACGCCGGGACGATAATGGAGCCGGCGGTCTCGGTGCCGATGGCGACGACGCAGAGATTGGCGGCGACCGCGACCGCCGATCCGGAACTGGAACCACTCGGCGAACGATCCAGCGCATAAGGATTGTGGGTCTGCCCGCCGCGGCCGCTCCAGCCGCTGACGGAGCGGTCCCCGCGAAAATTCGCCCATTCGCTGAGATTGGTTTTGCCGAGGATCACCGCTCCCGCCTGGCGCAAGCGGGCGACGAGCGCGGCATCGTGCAGCGGCTTAGCGCCCACGAGCGCCAGTGAGCCGGCCGTGGTCTCCATGCGATCCGCCGTGGCGATGTTGTCCTTGAGGAGCACCGGGATGCCGTGCAGCAGCCCGCGGACTTTCCCGGCGGCGCGCTCGCCGTCCAGTTGATCGGCGAGGGCGAGGGCGTCGGGATTGATCTCGATCACCGCGTTCAGGTTGGGCCCGGCGCGGTCGAGGGCCGCGATGCGCGCGAGGTAGGCCGCGGTGAGGGCATGGGCGGTCAGCGTACCCGCCTGCATGCGCGTTTGCAGCTGTTCGATCGTCGCCTCGGCGAAAGGGAAAGGCGCCGGGGCCCCCGGTGACGTGGTTTCGGTCGCGGGGAGAAGAGCCGTGCTCAGTGTGAGCAGGAACAGGAGGGGGTGGTTTTTCATTCGTGATGGGGCGAGGAAACTCTGGATCCTGTTGTGGTGGGAGCGGCTTGGTTTGTTGTAGGAGCAGCTTTATGCCGCGATGGTCTCCCGAATCGCGGCGTAATGCCGCTCCTATCGTAAGAAGTAATGATAGGCACATGGGGCAGAGAGTGGTCTTGGTCAAATTCCTTGGGGCTTAGCGCCGGATTTCTGCTGGGGAGGGTGGGCGAAATGACATGACGAGGAAGGATGCAGCGGACTCCGCCGCCGCGAGCCCGGATATTTCATACTCATGCCGGTGAAATTTTTTGCCACAGAGGGCACGGAGCCGAGCCACAGAGTGCACAGAGTAAACAAGCTGTTTGGCTCTGTGCACTCTGTGTCGGCCCTCTGTGTGCTCTGTGACTCATGCCTTGGCTGGATCAAAGGATGAAATATCCGGGCTAGCGTGCGGGATCGCCACGTCCCGTGGCGACGGGGCGTGGCGATGACAAGGTAGATCAAGCAAGGAGCCTGCGCTCCGACTAGAACTGATAGCTAAGATCGGCGCCGAACATCCGCGGTGCACCGCGGCGGACGGACTGATTGCCGAAGACATCGCTGGTACGGTCGGTCAGGTAGTTTTTGTCGAGCAGATTGCGGGTCCACAGACCCAGCATCCATTGGCCGCGATTTGGCATGTAGCCCACGTGCAAATTGACGAGGGTGCGGCTGGCAATCCGGCCGTAGCTAGGGTCGTTGTTCACATTAACGTAGGATTCACTTTGATAACTGCATTCTCCGTAGAAATCCAGGCGGCCGCCGATTGAGGGCGAGGATCGGGCGTAGTTCACCGTCACCGCCCCACTGGTTTTGGGAGCGCGCGCCAGTTTCTTGCCCGCGGCATCGGCGCCGCTGGGGGTCAGGCCACCGGGGAAGCTCTGGTATTCCGCGTTCAGCAAACCGAGACTGGCTCCGAGGGTGAGATGTTCGCTCACCCGACTGCGCACACTGGCCTCCAGCCCTTTCGATTCGGCTTTGGCGGCGTTGCGCAGCACAAATTCATTCCGCGGGCCGCCGAGGTTAACAAATTGTTGCACCTGGTAGTCCTTGAAATTGCTCCGGAACACCGCGAGGTCATACTGCAGCCGCTGGCCCAGGGCCGTGCCCTTTATTCCCGCTTCGTAGCTATCCACGGTTTCCGGGTTGAAGCGGATGCCGGCGTTGAGCTGTGCCTGAGAAATAAAATCCGCATTCCAACCGCCGCTCTTGAAGCCGGTGGCATACTTCACATACGCCGTGTGATTTTTGTCCAAGTGAAAAGTCAGCCCGGCCGTCGGCGTAAATTTACTGTAGGACTGGTCATCCTTATAGTTGGTGACGCTGCCCAGGGCAAGGTTCCCGGTGTTGCTGCCATCCAGGTTCCAGAGTAGATCCTTCTTTTCGTACGTCTGCCGGGCGCCGAGGTTGAGCGTGAGGCTGGGCGTCAGGTCATAGTCGACCGAACCGAAGAACGCATAGGTCTTGGTCTTGGTCTTGGCCGTGCCCCAGTTCCGGCCGGCCAACTACGGATGGACCGCGTGTCATCGAAAGCGGGCAGGAAATGCGGGCTAAAAAACAAAACCTCCTGGCGGTTTTGTCATCAGCCCGGATGCCATGGCGCCGACAACGGCCGGACGAATCTCTGAACACTCGGGGGCTTCGCTGGAGAGCAAAGCATGAAATATCCGGGCTAGACTAGGCGAAGCCACCGGCCCACCTCGCAAGGGTGGGCCTTTTTATGGGATGGGTCGCGGCGGCTCAGACCAACGTCCTATCGGTTTTTTGACTTGGGCGCAGCAGCGCCGGCTTGCCTCGCCGTAGGCTCGGCGCAGGCGGGTAGGGCTGGACCGCTGGGCCGGCCGCGAATATCCAGACGGTGTGCACAGCGATCGAGGCTCCTGCAGGTATTCCTTTCGTGTCTTTAGTGAAGGTTTCGTGGTGACCTCCGATTGCCTGAGTCCGGCTCAGGCGTTGATTGACGGACGCTGCGTCTGCCCTTTATGGTCACAGGATCAAGCCATGAGATCAGCCAGTTACCTGCTGCTACTCCTGATCGCCGGCTGGGCGAAAGTCCGGGCGGACGAACCCGCGGTGGCCCCACCCAAGTTTTCCGACCACATCAGCGGTGTAATCCGCGCCGGCCTGCCACCGTACATCCCCCACGTGCCGCGAGTTGTTTCGCCCGACGCGCCCGACGCGGCGGCGACGCCGAATG
>JANMVS010000334.1:0-6678 GCA_031392885.1 Verrucomicrobiota bacterium | reverse complement strand
GATTCGTCCGGCCGTCGCAGGCGCCATGGCATCCGGGCTAGACCTTCACCGGCCTCAAACCGAGCAGCGGAGCCGCCAATGTCTGATGCCGATCGTAGGTGTAGATTTCCGGGAAGTTACCCTGGAGGCCAGTGATCAGGTGGAGGCAGTCGGCCGCCCGCAGAAATGCCGTGGCGGGCAGCGTCACATAGGTCCTGGCCGCCGCTTCGACGATCGATGGGGCCAATGGTATCCAGGTCCAAAATCCACCGATATCGTCCCTGTTGAACTGGCGGACGGCGGCAGCAAAATTCTCGCGCGACCAAACCTGATCACGCCATTGCCGGTGAAAGACGCCCATCAATTCGACGCGAACCAGTTCCGAAACAAAGCGCTGGTCGTCCTGTTCAAGCCGCGCCCGCATGGCCGGCGATTCGCGCTCCGCGACGTAGAGCTTGGCGACGGCCGAGGTGTCACAAAACATCATGAATCAGCGACCGCCGCGGATATCGTCCAAGGCCGCCTGAATATGGTCACCCGGCGGCATGGCCAGCAGGGCTTCGTACTCCGGCAGCACGGTGCGCTGACGGTTTATTGGCCGCAGGAGGGAACGATTGGCGAGCACCGCGACTTCCTGGCCGCGGTCGGTGATCGTGACCGGCCGGCCCGAAGCCCCGGCGCGGCGAACGAGCGCACCCGTATCGTCGTGGAGTTGCTTGATGGTAAGTACGGTGGTTGCGGGCATGGGTGTAACAGAGTCACATTAGGCGTGATTGTCAAGAGTCACAGAGACACATGAATGAAAAGGGCGGCCCGATGATGGTAGCACCGCCGCGGCGGCGGCGGCGCGTCTACAGGTTGCCGAGGCTGTCTTGATGCAGGCTTTTCGGGACGTAGGTGTGCGTCTTGTTCAGGATCGCGCCGACGTGTGACTTGGACTGGGCGAGCAACGCCGTGGCGCGCTGGACGAGATCCTGGTCGGTCTTCTCCGATTCAATCACGAGCAATACCATGTCCATGAATCCGGCGAGACGCGGCGTGATGCTGATCTGGCTCACCGGGGGCATGTCGAAAATGATGTAGTCGAAGTTGCTGGCCTTGAGCTGCGGCACCAGCTTGTTGAAGCGCTGCGGCAGGATCCGGGACAGCCGATCGCGGCCGGGCGCTTCCGCCACCACATAGAGTTTGTCCTGCACCTGTGCGCTGTCCCGCACGGATAGGATTTCATCCAGGCCGCAGACTTCCTTGCCGCGGTAGAATTGCTGGGCGGAACCCTGTCCGGCGGTCATGTCGACCAGCAGCACGTTGCCTTCGCCGGTTTCCGACAGGCAACTGGCCAGGCCGGCCGCGGTCGTGGTCACGCCTGAGCCGCGGTCGAGTCCGGTGACGGCGACGAGTTTGGGTTTGTGCGTGAGGTTGCGGCTTTCGAAGTATCCGATCAGCCGATCCCGGAGGGTCTCGTGAAAGGTATGCAGGAGAGAGGCGTTCTCCAGGCGGGCCGACTCCGCGTCGCTCTTCAGGAGGAGCGAGCTGCCCTTGGCGGCCGCCCCGCCCTTGGATTTGCGCAGTTTACCCTTCTTGCCCAGCGCCGGGATCGAGAGAAAGAGCGGCAGCCCCAGTATCCGCTCGACATCAACGGGCCGCCGCACGGAGCGGTCGAGGAGCAGCTCGATGATGAACGCCCACGCGAGCCCGAGGGCAATGCCCCCGATGGCGATGCCCGCCATGGTCTGGGCGGTTTTTTTCCGGTCGACCGAGGGCGGCGAGGGCAGTTGAATCTTGCTGATGTTCGACACCTTGCCGTTGCCCAGCGCCTCGTTGATCCGGGCCTGTTCCAACCGGGCGGCGTAGTAGCGGTAATTGGCCTCCTCGAGTTCCTTTTTCCGGAGCAGTTCCAAGATGGCTCCCTCTTCCTTGTCGACGTTGGCCGCCTCGCCGCGGATCAGCTCCATTTGGGCGAGCAGCACCTTGATCTTGGCCTGCAGGGCGATGAGCCGCGCGTTTTCCGTCGCGAGATCCAGCGTGCCCGGCGGCTGGGCGGCCGCGGACGAACCCGCGGGCGTGAGCCCCGCACGGGTGAGGCTGGGGAATTCCTCCTCCAGTTTTTTCTTGGCCGTCTCGGCCTCCGCCACCTGGCTGCGGATTTCCTTGACCCGCGAGTTCTCCTCCGTGAATTGGGCCAGCAATTCCTGCTCCCGCCTCCGCAGCTGTTCGAGCCGGGCCAACCCGCTCCGATAAGCATCGAGCTTGGCCGGGGGCACGGGCACCGGGGCCTCGGTGGTGAGCGGGGCGGTGGGTGATCGCTTGACCAGTTCATTAAAGACGGTCGTGCGCTCCGCCAACTCGGCCTGGACGCCGAAGAGTTCGCCGCGGATCCGGGCGATCTCCATGGCGGAATTCTTCTTGGATTCGTCGAGGGATATCACCCCGGCCTTGTTCCGGGCCTTCCGGAGCTCGTCTTCCGTCTGGGCGAGACGATTGCGCAACTGGTCGGTCTCCTGCGTGAGGAAATCGCCGATGATCCCGACCGCCCGGTGGATTTCGACGTGCATCTTGAGGTAGCGGTCGATGATTTCACTGAGGACCGGCTGGACGATGCCCGGGTCGGGATGCTGAAAGGCGACCCGGATCACGCTGCTGTTTTTCGGCACATCGACGAGCAGGCCGCGACTGATCACGATCGCCGCCAGGTTGGAGTCGGAGCCGCCGCCCATCTGGGCCAGGATTTTTTTCGGACCGATGGCCTCGGCGACCTGGAGGGAGAGATCCAGGCTGGTGAGGATCTGCTCTTCCGATTCCATGATGGTTTCCCCGCGCTGGTCGGGGGATTTTGAACTGGACGCATCGCCGGTCGGGCCGGCGGTCTTGCTTTCGTTCACGACATAACGGATGAAGAGCTTGGCCTCGGATACATAGGGCGGCGGGCGCAAAACGAAAAAGGCCGCGGACGCCACGATGCCGGCCAGCGAGCAGAGGAGGATCTTCCACTTGTGCCGGAAGAGGACATAATAAATGTCGCCCGCGGTCATGCTGGGGGACTGCGCCGGGGGCGGCAGGGGGGGCATGGGGCTGGAAATGCGTTCAGCTTGGCGCGGCGGCCACGGCGACTGGGTGCCGGCCGGCCAGGGTGACTGAGTGCCAGCAGGATTGGGTGAGAAGGGAGGTTGGCTTTCCATGGAACGGTGGACGGTGGGCTTTTAGGCTACGTGTTTGTAGAGCAAAGAACCGGCCAGTCGCGAGAGGGAAACAGGCAAATGGTTGAATATTCGGTTATACCAGCCGGCGGACTCGTCCTTGACCGTGACAAAGGCATCGGTCCGCAGGTCCTGCCGCACATAGTCGATCGGTCGCTCGGTGGTGCCCCAGCCCAGCTTGAATTTGCGCAGGCCTTCATTGGCCAGGGAGGAGCGGCCGAAATCCAAGGAGGCAAAGCCGTGTCCGGCGTGCCATTTGATGGCCTCCCACATCACGAGATTGTTGGCGCGGAGGTGCTGGAGGCTCTCGTCGGACGCGCCGAATTTGTAAATGGCCGTGTCGCCGAAATGGAAATACACGGCGCCCGCCACGGGCGTGCCTTGGTGGTGGGCGAGGATGATCTGCCCTTGGTTGCGGGCCAGGATATGGCGATGGATGCTGGCGAAAAAGGGAAACGGCTGGGCCGGCAGCCCATGCCGCTGCCGGGTTTTGCACAGCAAGGTGTAGAAAGTCCGGACGGCTGCCATGTCCTGGGCCACGGTAATGGTGAGGGCGCTTTGCTCCGCCTTGCGCACCGCGCGCCGGACGGAGGCCTCGGTGCGGGCAAACAGCGCCGCTTCACCGCCGCGCAAATCGAGCAGGTGATCATAAAAGGAGGTTGAGGCGGGCACGTCGCCGAAAAGGGGGCGGCCGCCGCGGCACTCCAGATACTTCCAGTTCCGGCTCCGCGCATGCGAGAGGGCGCTGGCGTAGAGCGGCGCGAATCCGCCGGTGTCGGGGCACAGGGGGGCGCACTCGTCGGTGAAGGGCAGGCCGACGCCGCGGCGGCCGGTCAACCAACTGTTGACCTCCATCAGGGGCAGCAGCGCGTCGATGCGCTCCGGGCCGCCGCGGGTGAAATAAACCGGCAGGAAGCCATAGGTGTCGTGCAGCACGCGGGCCCAGGCGGACCCATGAAAGAAGGTGGCCCCGGGGCAGGCGGCGAGCTTGGTGTCCCAGTGGGGGTCGGCCAGGGGATTGACCGGCGGCACGGCCGGGCCCGCCGCAGGCGCTGGGTGAGTCAGGGACACGTCGCGGGCGGGCGGGCGGGGTTCAAGCCGGTCCGCTGACGCAGGACGCGAGGCAGGCTTTGAACTCGGTGACGACGGTTTCGATTTGCGCGTCGGTCAGTTCCGGAAACATCGGCAGGGAGAGGAAGGAATCCGCGCAGGTCTCGCTGACGGGAAAATCCCCCGCGTGGTAGCCGAGGTTCGCGTAGGCTTTTTGCCGATGCACGGGCACCGGGTAATGGATGCCGCAGCCGATGCCGCGCTCGCCCATTTGCTGCAACACGGCGTCGCGCTGCGCCACCCGCACGGCATAGATATGCCAGATGGAAGAACCGTAGGCGGCCTCGGCGGGCAAGATCACGCCCGGGGTGCCCGCGAGGAGCGCGGTGTAGCGGGCGGCGGCGCGGCGGCGGCCATTATTCGCCTGGTCGAGGTATTTGAGTTTGACGGAGAGGACCGCGCCCTGGAGTCCGTCCATCCGGCCGTTCCAGCCGACGACATCGTGATAATATTTTTTCTGCTGCCCGTGTTCGCGGTACATCTGCAGGCGTTCGCGCAGGCCGGCATCGTTGGTGGTGACCGCGCCCGCCTCGCCCCAGGCGCCGAGGTTTTTCCCGGGATAAAAGCTGAACGAGCCGGCGTGGCCGATCGAGCCGGCCTTGCGGCCGCGGTAGAGGGCGCCCTGGGCTTGGGCGGCGTCCTCGATGACGACGAGATTATGCCGGCGGGCGATCGCCATGATGGGATCCAGATCCGCGCACTGGCCGAAGAGGTGGACGGGCATGATGGCCTTGGTGCGCGGCGTGATGGCGGCCTCGATCTTCGTGACATCGATGGTGTAGGTGCGGGGGTCGATGTCGACGAACACCGGCTTGGCTCCGGCATAAGTGATGGCCTCGGCGGTCGCCATGAAGGTCATGGGGACGGTGATGACCTCGTGGCCCGGGCCCACGCCGAGGGCGAGCAGGGAGAACCAGAGCGAGTCGGTGCCATTGGCGACGCCCACGCAGTATTGGGTTTCGCAGAATTTCGCGTAGGCCTCCTCGAAGCGGGCGACGAACGGGCCACCGGCGAAGGCGTTGGCGTCCACCACGGCATTGAGGGCGGTCATGACCTCCTGGCGGATGGGGTCGTGATGGGCTTTAAGATCGAGGAAGGGAACTTTGGGTGAGGCCATGGATTAAGTGGTCGGAACAGTCAGATGAGAAAGGTGCGGGAAACGAGCAAAAACCAAAGGGGGAAATTCATTTTAATTCCGCGGAAGGGTTGGCCACAAAAAGCACAAAAGGAGAAGAGCGTCGAAGGCAGTGGAGGGCCCGTCTCCCGACGAGCCATTCGGCACGATGTGTGTGGTGGGGCGGAGCGGCCCGCTCCGCCGCGGCGCACCGGGCCGGCGACGAGTGCAAGGCCTCGGCGGTGCGCCCTGCCTTTCTTTGCCCGGCCCGCCGACGAGCGGCGGCCCTGCTATTTGCTCGTCGGCCGCATGATTCGCGCCGGGTTGCCGGCGACGACGGTCCCGGCTGGCACGTCCTTGGTCACCATGCTGCCCGCACCCACGGTGGCCCGCTCGCCGATCGTGATCCCGCACAGCAGGGTCGCGCCGGAGCCGATCGCGGCGCCGCGCTGCACGAGGGTCGGGATGCAGACCCAGTCGGCCGCCGTTTGCGGGCTGCCGTCAGGATTGGCGGCCCGGGGAAAAAGATCGTTGGTGAACGTGACGCCATGCCCGATGAAAACCTCGTCCTCGATGGTCACGCCCTCGCAGATGAAGGTGTGGCTCGAGATCTTGCAGCGCCGGCCGATCTTCGCGCCCTTTTGGATTTCGACAAAGGTGCCGATCTTGGACTCATCGCCAATTTCGCACCCGTAGAGATTCACGAAGCCGAAAATCCGGACGCCCTGACCCAGTTTGACGTCGGGGGTGATCTGCTGGTGGAGGGAAAGGGGAGGATTCATTTATTTTGAAGCGGGTGAAACGAGAGATTCAAGGTGTTTTTCAGGAGGATGCCGAGCGGGAATAATTCAGTCGGAATTAACCACGGATTGCACCGATTAACACGGAAAAAGGCGGTTAGGCATTTTACAGGAGGACGCAGAGAGCGCGGAGACTTGAGGTAGGGCGGAGCGGCCCGCTCCGCCGCGGCGATTCAAAACACAGAGTTTTTTGCCACGGATCAGCCGTCGCCAAGCCTATGGCCCGACAAGTGGCACGGATTGGATCTGGATAATCCTAAATTCCGCAGATCGATCTCGTCACAGAGATCACACTCTGTGTCCAACTACTTTTTCTGGGGTAATCCCAAACACCCGATCCTTTTACACGAAGAGCGCAAAGCCCGCAGAGAAATTCCCGAGCAGAAGCGAGCCTGCGTGATCTTGGCGACCTTGGTGTAAAGTGAAGAGGCATCAGGCGATTGGTATCTGCTCCTCTCGGTTGCCTCAGCGATCTCCTGTG
>JANMVS010000024.1:0-3878 GCA_031392885.1 Verrucomicrobiota bacterium | reverse complement strand
CCGAGTCCCCTATTTAGTCTTGCACCGGATTGGGTTTTTCGTGCCGCCGTCGTTGCCTTCGGCGCGGTGGGCTCTTACCCCACCTTTTCACCCTTACCCTTCTGGAATCTCAAATCTGAGATCTGAAATTCCAGAGAGGCGGTCTATTCTCTGTGACACTGTCCGTCGCGGCGCCTTGACGCGCCGCGCCCCCTCTTTCGCGGGGAATCCTGCCCTGTGGTGTCCGGACTTTCCTCTCCGAACTGTCTTTAGCGGGCGCGGCATTACCCGCGCCTTGGGATCAAAGAACTTCGGAGCGAAGACCTGGCCCCAAAACTAAGCCTGCCAATAGACAATGCGTCCGCACTGGTCGCAAGTGGTAATTTCCACCGCGGCCCGCGCCTGCACCACGATATGGGTTGGCACCTTCAGGTGGCAACCGCCGCAGCGGTCGCCATTTACGGTCACACACACCGGGTGGCCGGGCTTATGGGCGATCCGGTCGTAAATTCTTAATTGCGGATCCGCCACCGCCGGGCGGGCTAGAGTCACGGCCGCCTGCGCCGCCTGCACGTCGGCCTGCAGGTGTGTCTCGCGCTCGTGCAAGGTGCGGATCTTGGCCTCGTGACCGGTGATATGCTCTTTCAACTCGGCCTCCGCCGCCGCGAAGCGCTTCTTCGCCTCGTCGATCAACAGCATGATGCCGATCTCCTGCTCCTCCAAACTGCCGATCCCTTGCTCCGCCGTCTCGATCTCATGGGTCAAGGCCTGGTACTCGTCGTTTTTCCGTACCTGGCTTTGTTGCGTACGATATTTGGCGATTTTTTCCTCGGCGCTCTTGATCTCGAGCTCGAGCATCTTCTTTTTTGATTCCAAACCGTGCCACTCGGCCTTCGCCGTTTCGATGGCGGCCTTCTCCGCGGCGATCCGGGTCTCCACCGCGGCAATCTCCCGCGGCACCCCACTCAGTTGCTGCTCAAAAGCCAGGCGCTTGCTGTCGCGATCCTGTAACACCAGCAATTTTTCCAGACTGAATGCGGCCATGTAGCCGTCACAGTGCGTCACCGCCCGACGCGGTCAAATGAATCTGTTGCCTCCGCCGCGCACCGACAAAAATCACTCTCCCCAATCGGCTAAATTCAGCCGAAAAAGAACGCCCGTGGTGCGCTCTGAAAATTGATAATTTTCATCTATTGTTAGTTATTGTATAACAGCAACTTAAAATGTTGTTTTTTACGATAAAAATACCCCGGTTTTTACATAGAAAAACATTGTCGCCTGGCGCAGTTTCCAAGATGTTTTTTCGTAACTTTTCTCCTCTAAATGTCCACCTCTGACGAAGCCAATCGCCAAGCCAAAAACCAAGCCGGCGCCGACGCCTACGACGCCTCCAAGCTCGGTAAACTCGAGGGCCTCGAAGCCGTCCGCAAAAAGCCCGGGATGTATATCGGCGGCACCGACGAGCGCGCGCTGCATCACTGCGTGTCCGAGGTACTCGACAATTCCGTCGATGAGCATCTGGCCAATTTTTGCAATCGCATCGAGGTCAACATTCACGTCGATGGCTCCATCAGCATCCGCGACAACGGCCGCGGCATCCCGGTGGATATTCATCCGCAATACCATATTCCGGGCGTCGAGATGGTGCTGACCACGCTCCACTCCGGGGGCAAATACGGTCAGGGCGGCTACAAATTCTCGGGCGGCACCCACGGCGTGGGGGCGAAATGCGTCAACGCCGTCTCCGAGTGGTTCGAGGTGGAGGTGTCGCGCGGCGGCCTGGTCCACCACATGAAATTCGCGCGCGGCAAAACCGTCCAGAAGCTCGAGGTCATCGGCAAGGCGGCCAGCACCGGTACGTTCATCACGTTCAAGCCCGACGCGGAGATTTTCCGCGAGACCACGGTCTTCCAATTCGACCGCATTGCCCAGCGCCTGCGCGAGCTCGCCTTCCTCAATTCCGGGCTCGAGATCGCCTTCACCGACGAGCGGCCCACCGTGCCGAAGCAAGAAACCTATTTCTACCAGGACGGCGTTGAGGAGTTCGTGAAGCAGATCAACACCGGCAAGGTCGCGCTGCACCCGAAACCCATCCGCATCGCCAAGGAAACGACCAGCACCCTCGACGACAAGCCCATCGAGATCCACGTCGAGGTCGTGCTCCAATACAACGACAGCTACAACGACCTGGTGCTCTGCTACACCAACACCATCCACAATCCCGACGGCGGCAGCCACCTCTCCGGCTTCCGCAGCGCCCTCACCCGCGCCATCAACCAGCACTCCAAAGCCAACAATCTGCTCAAGGACAAGGATCCGCAGATCACCGGTGACGACGTGCGCGAGGGCCTGGCCGCGGTCATCTCCATCAAGCATAGCGACCCGAAGTTTGAATCGCAGACCAAGGTCAAGCTGCTGTCCCCCGAGGTGGAGGGCATCGTCAGTTCCGTCTCCTACGAGGGGCTGATGTTCTTCTTCGACGCCAACCCCACCATCGCCCGGCGGATCGTCGAGAAATCCCTCACCGCCGCCCGGGCCCGCGAAGCCGCGCGCAAGGCCCGCGAGACCATCCGCAAGGGCGCCCTTTCCAGCGGCGGTCTGCCCGGCAAACTCGCCGACTGCTCCGAGCGCGACCCCGCGCTCACCGAACTCTACATCGTCGAGGGCGACTCCGCCGGCGGCTCCGCCAAGCAGGGCCGCGACCGCCTCTTCCAGGCCATCCTCCCCCTGCGCGGCAAACTCATCAATTCCGAGAAGGCCCAGCTCGACAAGGTCCTCAACAACGAGGAAATCCGGACCCTCATCACCGCCATCGGCACCGGGATCGGCACCGGCGAGGATGATTCCGCCTTCAATGTCGCGAAGGCCCGCTACCACAAGATCATCATCATGACCGACGCCGACGTCGACGGCTCCCACATCCGCACCCTCCTGCTCACCTTTCTCTACCGGCAGATGCGCGGGCTTGTCGACCGCGGCTACGTCTACATCGCCCAGCCGCCGCTCTATAAAATCAAGCGCAAGAAGCGCGAGCAATACGTCGACAACGACGAGCAGCTCAACCGCATCCTCCTCGAGCTGGGCTCCGAGGATATCATTTTGGCCCGCGTGAGCGACGCCCATGTCTTTGCCCCCGCCGCCATCGATCAGTTTGTCGAGATGCTCGCCGCGCTCGAGAAGCTCGGCGCCGGCATCACGCGCTACGGCGCCACCCTCGCCGAATACCTCGACCAGCGCAGCACCGGCGCCCACGAACTGCCCCGTTACATCGCCCGCATCCGCGAGGGCAACAAGGAGTCCCACCGCTTTCTCCCCGACGACAAGGCCCGCGCCGCCTTCAGCACGGAACTGGGCATGAACGCCGACCTGACCGAGGCCAGCACGCCCCGCGAGGGCCAGCCCCAGCGCCGGGTCACCATCCACGAGATTTTTGAGTCAAATGAGCTGACCAAACTCCTGAAAGCCATCGAGCACGCCGGGCTCGACATCTCGTCCTTCGCCCCGTCGACCGAGCCGCGTTATACCATGACCGAGAACGCCGGCCAGAAGACCGAGACCAAGACCGGCCTGTTCTCCTCGCTCGACATCGTCGCCCAGATCCGCGCCAACGGCCGCAAGGGCCTCTCCATCCAGCGCTACAAGGGCCTCGGCGAAATGAACCCGAAGCAGCTCTACGAAACCACCATGGACCCCGAGAAGCGCCGGCTCCTCAAGGTCAGCATCAACGACGCGGCCAAGGCCGACGCCCTCTTCACCCTGCTGATGGGAGACGAGGTCCCGCCCCGCCGCCATCGATCAGTTTGTCGAGATGCTCGCCGCGCTCGAGAAGCTCGGCGCCGGCATCACGCGCTACGGCGCCACCCTCGCCGAATACCTCGACCAGCGCAGCACCGGCGCCC
>JANMVS010000279.1:0-8431 GCA_031392885.1 Verrucomicrobiota bacterium | reverse complement strand
ATCGCTTGCAAGCAAGCTCCTACATTCCATTTAAGCCGGAGCCGTTCGGCCAAGCTTACATTCAACGACAAGCTCCGGGGTATCAGACCCATTGCGCATGAACTCCGATCTCAAACTCGTGCTCGATGGTGATCGCGCCGTGGAAATTCACCGCGCGGGTGGCGGTTTGCTGCTGCGTTATGTTTGCCGCCCGGAAACGCCGACGGAGGAAGCCGCCCGGCCCTATGCGCATCCGGTCTGCACGCTGGCAGGGGAGGTGCTGACGAATTTCCGGCCGAACGATCACCGCTGGCATCATGGCCTGAGCTTCACCATCAATTCCATCTCGGGCCATAATTTCTGGGGGGGCGGCACCTACCGGCCGGCGGACGGTTATCAGTGGCGGCAGGACCACGGCACCCAGCACCACACGGGATGGCTGGAGCAGGGCGCCAATTATCTGGCGCACACGCTCGAGTGGCGCACGGGCGGGGCGGGGGAGGTGCTGCTACAGGAGAAGCGCACGCTGACCTTCCGGCTGCTTTCGGACCAGGCCTGGGCGCTGCAGTGGGCGGCGACGCTGCAGAATGTTTCCGGCCGGACGCTGGAACTCGGCCAGTACTTTTCCAACCAAGGCTTCGCGGGTTCCCATTACAGCGGCCTGCAGTTTCGCGGGGCGCGGGACTTGCTCGACGATCATGGCGACGCGGGCATCGGGATTTTCGCTGAGGGCGGACTCAGCGGCGAGGCCGCGGTCCATGGCGCCGCCAGTCACTGGATGGAATGGCGCGGGCAAAAGGATATGTCCCAGCGGCGCGTCACGCTCCGTTTCGCCAACCACCCCGGCCCCTTCCACTGTTTTGTGCGCCGGAATTATCCGCTGGCGGCGCTGCCCTTCCAATACGAGCGCGACCTGCCGCTCGCGCCCGGCGCCACCCTCGCGATCGATCACACGCTGACGTTTACCGACGCATGAGAGCGGTGCTGCATCAAATGGAGGTGATTCAATTGTGGGCGGGGTGCCCTCACCCCGCGGGGTATGCGCTCCGCTGCGGGGTGAGGGCACCCCGTCCACAGTCCAGTCTATCCAACCGTTCCCGATGACATGAGCCTTGATCGTCGCACCTTTTTGTCGGGACTGGGCGCCAGCGCGATTGGCACACTGGCGGTCGGCCGCAGCGGGTCTGGCGCGGTGGATTCGGCGGCTGTTCTGCCCGATTTCGCGGTGACGGGGGCGGAAGCGTACTGGCGGGCAGTGCGCGCCCTGTATCCATTGCGCGACGATCCGCTCTATTTAAACACCGGCGGCCTCGGGCCGGCGTCGCAGCCCGTGCTCGACGCGGTTCGCACCACGATGGGGTCGTTGCAGGAGCATTCCGAGACGGGTCATGCGTTGTTCGAACCGGCCCGCAAAGCGCTGGCCGGCTTTGTCGGAGCGCAACCGACGGAGATCTGCTTCGTCCGCAACGCCACGGAAGGCAATTCCGTCATCGCCGCCGGCCTCACGCTGACCGCCGGGGACGAGGTGATTTTCGAAACCCATGCGCATCCGGGCGGTTCCTTCCCCTGGTTTAATCAGGCGAAGCTGCGGGGCGTGGTCGTGCGATTGTTCGAGCCCGATCCCGCCAGTCCCGAGGCGAATCTGGCGCGCATCCGCGCCCTGGTCTCACAGCGGACCAAGGTCATTCAGGTCAGCCACATCACTTGCACCACCGGTCTGGTTTTTCCCGTGGCGGCGATTGCCGCCTTTGCCCGGTCGCGGGGCATCTGGTTTCATGTGGATGGGGCGCAGGCGGTCGGCATGATCCCCGTCAATCTCGCGGCGCTGGGTTGCGACTCTTATGCCTTCAGCGGACACAAGTGGTTGGGCGGTCCGCACGAGACCGGCGTGCTTTACCTGCGCAGCGACCGGCTTGAGGCCGTGGCGCCCACGGGCATCGGCGCCTATTCCGGCGAGTTGCCGCTGTTGCCGGGCGAGCTCAAATATTTCGGCGCCGCCTCGCGCCACGAATATGGCACGCGCAACGCCGGCCTCGTCGCCGGGCTGGCCGAGGCGGTCCGCCTGCAGGAGCGCATCGGTCGCGACCGCCTCGCCGCGCACGGCCGCGAACTGGCGGTGATGGTGCACGACGGCCTGGCCGGGGTCGATGGCATCACCGTGCTGACGCCTCGGCCCGCGGAGCTGCGCGCGTCGATCACAACTTTCCGACATGCGCGCACCGATGCGGGCAAACTCTTTGGTTATCTCCTCGAGAAGCACCGCCTCCGCTGCCGGCCGGTGACCGAGCAGGGGCTTAACGCCGTGCGCGTCTCCCTGCACGTCTTCAACTCCCGCGCCGACGCCGCGCGAGTCATCGCCGCCGTCCGCGCCTCCGCGCGTGACCTCTGATCATGCGCCGCTCAGTCCGCAATTTCCGCGATCAGCTCGATCTCCACCGGAGCGCCGGCGGGCAGCGAGTTGACGCCCACCGACGTGCGCGCGTGTTTGCCTGCGTCGCCAAAGGCCGCGACCAGCAGGTCCGAGGCGCCGTTCACGACCTTGGGCTGGGCGGTGAAATCCTCGGTGCAGTTGACGAAGCCACCGACGCGCACGATGCGCTTCACCTTGGCCAGGTCGCCGATCTCCGCCTGCAGGGCGGCGAGGAGCTGCAGGGCGCAGGTCCGGGCGGCCTCCGCCGCCTGCGCCTCGCTGAGGTCGCGACCCACCTTGCCCGTGAGAATCCCGCCGTCGGCGCCGCGCGCGACCTGGCCGGCGAGGAAAACCAGATTGCCGCTGCGCACCGCCGGCACGTAGTTCGCGATGGCGGGCGCCACCGCGGGCAGGGTGAGGCCCAGGGCGGCCAGGCGCTCCGCGGGGGTGGCCGCAGCGGCGGCGTGGACAGTGAGTGTCAGCAACAGACCGCGAAGGATCATTTTCATGCGCCGACTGCACACGGCCGGCCGCACGCGGGCAACGTCGAAACCTTCCTTTCCACATGAGATTACTGCAAAACCACCCCCACTTGCGGCGCGGCGCGTTGGCCGGCCTCCTCAGCCTGCTGGCGGCCTGTCCCGCGGCCTTCGCCACCGCGCACGACCTTTACCTTTGCGCCGCGTTCAACAACGGCAGTCGCGTCATGGGCTCGAACGACGGGTCGTCCAACGGCGTGTTCGTGCGCACGGGCCCCGGCCAGTTCGCCCATGTCGGCGTGAACTACCCGCTCACCATCTCGGCGACCTTCGATCCGCGGGACCCGCAGGTCTTCTACGTGGCCTGCCTGAGTGGCGTGCTGCGCACGCTCGACGGCGGCAAGACCTGGCGGCTCGTCACGGGCTGGGCCGAGACCGAGCCCAAGTCGATCGCCGTCGACCAGCTGGCGCCCGACACCGTCTACACGGGATTGCCGGACGGCATCGTGGTCTCGCCGGACCGCGGTCAGACGTGGCAGCGCCGCGAACAGGGCCTGCCCGAGCGCGGCAAATACACGCAGGTCGTGCGGACGGATCGCACGCGGCGGGGCCGAGTGCTCATCGGCTGCGAGTCGGGCATCTACCTGACGGGAAACGGGGCGGATTCGTGGAAACGCGTCCTGGCCACCAAGGAAACCGTGAACGACATCCAGCAGTCGCCGCACGACCCGCGGCTGTGGATCAGCGTCACCCAGAGCGCCGGGGCGCTCGTCTCGCGCGACGGCGGCGCGACCTGGAAGAAGCTCGACGGCGTGCCCGCCGAGAAGGCCCTCTACAACGTCACTTTTGACGCCCGGGACGCCAAGCGCCTGGCCATCGCGAGCTGGACCTACGGGCTGCTCGTCAGCGAGGACGGCGGGGCGACCTGGAACCCGCGGTCGGCTGGCCTGCCGGAACCGGCGCACGTCTGGCGCACCGCCATCGATCCCGACAACGGGGACCTGTACGTCACGGTGTTCGGCCAGGGCCTGCACGTCTCGGCCGATTCCGGCCGCACCTGGCGCCCCGCCGGCATGGAGGGCGCTTCGATCCAAACCTTCACTTTTGTGCCCAAGCCCGGCCGCTGAGCGCCTCCCGCCACCACCATGAAACGAATTCTCTCCCTCCTCCTGATCTCGGGTGTGCTGAGCAGCTCCGCTTGGGCGCAGCCCGCCACCACCGGCCCGATGCCGGTGCCGACGCACGATTACCGCACCGACGCCCGGCGCACCGCCTACCTCGCGCGTGCGAACGAGGTGCTCCAATGGTATGTCGATTCCATCAAGCCCGGCGATCCCGCGACGTTCGCCGCGGGGCAGATCGCGGCGAAGCTGGCGCGCCACGAGGACGCCGGGCCTGTCTCCGCCCGCGTCGTGGAGCTGATGAGCGTCCCGCAGAGTCAGGACATGTTTTGGATGTTCCCGTGGACGGCGATTTCCTATCTCGGCCGCGACCAGCTGACGCCGGAGGCCAAGGCGGCGATCCGCGGCCAGTGGCGCACTTATTTCCCGATGCGCGGCGACACGGAGAACCACTGGGCGATGTATTACACGTCACTTTACCTGATGACCGAGCTCTACCCCGACGATCCGGCGGACAGCTGGTTCAACGGGAAAAGCTCCGCCGAGAACCGCGCCGAGGCGAGGGACTACCTGATCCACTGGATGGACCTCGCGACGACGATCGGGCAGGGGGAGTTCAATCCCACCCACTACATCGGCGAATACGCGATCCCGATGCTCTACCTCGCGACCTGGGCCCGTGACCCGGAGATGAAGATCCGCGGGCACATGAAGCTCGACTGGCTGCTCGCCGACCTGGCCGAGAATACGCTTAACGGCGTCCTGCGCGGCCCGAACGCCCGCACCGACGACACCTCCGTCATCCAACGTTGGCAGGCGCTGGCGTCGTATTTCAGCTGGCAGTGCTTCGGCAACACGCCGCCGCCGTCCAGCTACGGCGGGTTCGGTGTCTGGTTCGCGGTCGCTGCGGCCAACTACGAGGTGCCCGAGGTCGTCTACCGCCTCGCGAACGACCGGGAGCAGGACTACCTGCAGCACGACCTCAAACGCAGCCGCCGTCGCTGGCGCTACAGCGACGTGTTGATGGCGCCCGTCTACAAGACCAACTACATGCGTCGCGACTACGCGGTCGGCTCCTACCAAGGCGGCCTGGTCGATCCGATCCAGACCCACGTCTGGGACGTGACTTGGGCCGTGGCCGACCCGCGCGGCGTGCACAACACGATATTCTCGGCGCATCCCTACGCTTCGGGTCAGGTGATGCAGACCTATTTCACCGAGCTGCCCGACCACTTGCTTGAACTGCTTTCCAGCCAGGGCAAGCCGTCCTACGACGTGCCCGACAAGATCCTCGGCGGCTCGCCCTACGAGCACGTTTTCCAGGACCTCGACACCGTCATCGCGCTCTACGACATCCCCGAGGGCACGCGCTTTCCGCGCATCAACGGCTTCTTCTCGAAGGACCTCGTGAACGTCACCGAGGACAAGTCCGGCTGGATCTTCGCGCAGGGCGGCAACACCTACCTCGCGTATCGCCCGCTCGCGGCCTTCAACTGGGAACACCTGCTCGGTTACAAGCAGCTGCCCTCGACCAGCGGCTACAAGTGGGAGCGCGTCGACCGCGGCGACAAGGGCGACAAGATCCTCATCAGCCCGCACCTCAAAAACGGCACCATCGTGCAGGCTGCGAGCATGGACGAGTTCAAGGACTTCGCCGCCTTCCAGACCGCCATCCGCGCGTTGCCGCTGGAGTTTAAACTCGAACCGACTCCGACGGTGAAGTTCACCACCTTGCGCGGCAAGGCGGTTGTCTGCACCTACGGAGCGAGGCCGGTGGTCGATGGCCGAGCGGTGGACTACGCGAAGTGGAAGCTGTTCGAAGGTCCTTACCTCAACGCCGAGAAGAATTCCCGGAAGCTGACGATCACGCACGGCCGGCTGGAGCGCGTGCTCGATTTCAACACGCTTACGATTACGGATCGGGTGCGGGAGAAGTAAATGGAGACGTGAATTCTCTCAGTGCATTTTTCTTAAGGTGGAACGCGTTGACCCCAACGCGTTTTCAGGATGCGCGAATTCCTCAGCGCGTTGGGGGCAACGCGCTCCACCCCCGGACCTGCCGATGAGTTATCCGACAGCGCTCCCTCTGTCGCACGTGCGTCTCGACCACGGCTTCCTCGCCGGTCGGGCGCAGTTGGTCCGGGACACGGTCATTCCCCACCAATGGGAGGCGCTGAACGACCGCCTGCCGGGCGCGGAGCGGAGCGGTTGCGTGCACAACCTGCAGGTCGCCGCCGGCGAGAAGGCGGGGAAGTTTCATGGGCTGTTTTGGCAGGACTCTGATCTGGCGAAGTGGATCGAGGCGGCCAGCTATCGGCTGGCCACGCATCCCGACGCGGCGCTCGACGCTGAGCTCGACGGGCTCATCGCGACCATTGCGAAGGCGCAAGGCAGCGATGGTTACCTCAACACGTATTTCCAGCTCGTCGAGCCGCAGCACCGCTGGGCCAATCTCCGCGACTGTCACGAGCTGTATGTTGCCGGGCATTTCATCGAGGCGGGCGTCGCGCATTTCGCCGCCACCGGCAAGCGGACGCTGCTCGATGTGGTCAGCCGGCTGGCCGACTTGATTGGCCGCACCTTTGGCTTGGGCCCCGGCCAGCTGCCCGGTTACTGCGGGCATGAGGAAATCGAGCTCGCCCTCGTGAAGCTCGCCCGCGCCACCGGCGTGGAGCGCTACCGCGAGCTGGCGGCGTACTTCATCACCCAGCGCGGGCAGGCACCAAATTATTTCGAGGCCGAAGCCCAACGCCGCGGCGAAGCCGGCAAGCTGCCCTGGCACATGCACCATGACGGGCTGGCCACGCTGCAGGCGGCGCGCCCCGTGCGCGAACTGACCGAGCCGGTGGGGCACGCGGTGCGGATGATGTATCTGCTGGCCGCGATGATCGACCTCGCGCGCGACCGGAGCGACGCGGCGCTCGCCACGCAGTGCCGCACCCTCTGGACGGCCATCACGACGCGACACCTCTACCTCATCGGCGGCGTGGGCAGCGAGCCGTACGGCGAGAAGTTCTGCGAACCCTTCGATCTGCCGCCCGACCGCGCCTACGCCGAGACCTGCGCCGCCATCGGCGTGATGCTGTGCGCGCGGCGGATGCTCGAACTGGAACTGCGCGGCGAATATGCCGATGTGCTGGAGCGCGCACTGTACAACAACGTCCTCGCCGGCCTCGCGCTCGACGGCCGCACTTTTTTCTACGTCAACCCGCTGGAGGTGGTGCCGGCCGTCGCGCAACGTCGCTATGAGTGCCACCTGGTAAAGACCCAGCGCGTGCCGTGGTTTGGCTGTGCCTGCTGTCCGCCCAATGTGGCACGGCTCTTCGCCTCACTCGGCGATTACGCGTATGCGCAAACCGCGGACGGTCTCGCCGTCCATCTCTATGCCGGCGGCGAGGTGCGGTTCACGGGCGGGGGCGGGCCCGTCCGGTTGCAGGTGAAGACGGAATATCCGTGGGAGGACCGGGTGGAACTGGTGATCGAGCCGGAGACCGCGGCGGAATTCACGCTGGCCCTGCGGTTGCCGGGTTGGTGTCGCGCACCGCGCCTGAGCCTGAACGGTACCGCTCAAATCATCGACAACGTGCGGGGCTATGTGCGATTGCGCCGGCGGTGGCAATCGGGTGATCGGATCACGCTTGATCTGCCCATGCCGGTGGAGCGGGTCTATGCCGATGCGCGGGTGGCCGCCGCCGCCGGCCAGGTCGCGTTGCAGCGTGGCCCGGTGGTTTACTGCGTCGAGGAAGTGGACAACGGCCCGCAGCTGGCGGCGCTGCATTTGCCCCGCGCCAGTCAGCTAACGGCGCGGCCGGCGGCCGATTTGCTCGGCGGCTGCGTGGTGATCAAGGGACCGGCGCGGCGCATGTTGCCCGGAGAAACCCTTTATTCAACCGAGCCGGCCGGCCAGCGCGAGGTGTCGCTGCGCGCTGTGCCCTATGCGCTCTGGGCCAATCGCGGCGAAGGCGAAATGCGCGTGTGGCTGAGGGAAACATGAGATTTATCCTGCAAACATTCCCTGGGTTAGCTGCCCGGGTAGGGCGAAGCCGGATCGATGCAGCTGACTTGGGTGGAACGCGGCCTCCGGACGCGTTTGCCCCAGCGCGCATCAGGTCAACCCGTCCGGAGGCCGGGTTCCACCTTTCAATGCGCTGTCACCCCGCTGAAGCGGTTTCGACTGCATGGATTCGCCCTACCTATGACGATGCACGAACGCGGCTCAGCCGGAGGATTCGCCCTGCCATTTCCTCCCTTTACCTGCCAATCGCCCGACCGTTGACCTTGCTCTTCTTCTAACCTACCAACCCCTGCCTCATGCACTTTCTTGGCCTGCACTGGATCGACGGCCTGATTATCGTTGCCTACATCATCGCCGTCCTGGCGATCGGCAAAATTCTTTCCCATGGGGTCAAGGGGGAGAAGGATTTCTTCCTCGGCGGACGCTC
>JANMVS010000268.1:0-8119 GCA_031392885.1 Verrucomicrobiota bacterium | reverse complement strand
CACGGTGCCGCCCAACACGACGGCGACGATTCACGTGCCGGCGGCGGACGCCGCCGCGGTGTGCGAGGGCGGCCGGCCGGCCGCCAAGGCGGCTGGTCTGGAATTTCTGCGCGTCGAGCAAGGCACGGCGGTCTACCGCGCCGGTTCCGGCCGCTATCAATTCACGGCTCCCGCTTTGCCGGTCCGTTGACCGGCTCGGGGTAGGGCGAGTCGTCCCGACAAGCCGTGCGGCCGAGCGGCTCGTCGGGGACGACTCGCCCGTTGACCTCGTGCTCGTGCGCTCCGGCATTGAGCGCCTGCAAGACCACTTGGATATCTGTACGGCCTACAATAACGGCTACGATTTCCCGTAACATTTCAGCGAACCGCGCTCGGCGCCGGTTCCGTTGAGTGGTTCGGCTTCTTTTCTACAACGCGGCCCTGGACAACGCCAAACATACGCGAAGTGACTCGAATGCCTGGTCCTCCCTTTTCGAGCCGAGGTATCAGCGGGTCGATCCGCTCCGGCTCAATTACAACAAAATCCCCCGTATACCAATCGGCGAATACCTTCCCCTCTTGTAGCCGCTCCGGCATCAGATCACGAAGACCCACGGTTTTGAAAGGCGCGAATGGTCCAAAACTGAAGGCGCGGACTCCGAGAAGATACAAGTGCCCATCACTGATTTCCCACAGTGCCGCCTGCTTGCGAGCATCGGATGCCCCCTCCTGCGGATACTCAGAGAGTGTCGGACGCCCATGAGCCCAAGGATATGAATCCAAAGGCCGCGTGGCGGTAAGCAAGATGCGCCCATCGATCAACACCTCATCGGGTGGCGTGCTGTATGCCAACGCGGACGTGGCTATCAAAACAAAGACGAGTAACTTTTTCATGGGAGCTTTTGCCGAACGTTGATTAAACCAACTCCCGTCGGTTCATCAAAAACGACATGGTCCGGCAGTTGAATGGATTGCGATTTTTCACTTATGTAAATCAGCAGGGTTGGCTCAACAGACAATGAGCCGTTCGGTTCATCATAGCAGGCCATTTTAGAAGCACAATAAAGTCGGTCAGTTTTTAAGTCTTTATATTGACCAACCTGCTGGAACTTAGATGACCTGACTGAAAGACTTAAAACCAGACCCTTTCGCTCGCCTCGGGCTAGGATTATTCCTTGTTCCAGTTGGGGACGCGGCCGGGGGTCCAGGGGGCGCCGGCGCTTTCCACTTTAGCCTCCAGCTCCTTCAGATCGGTTTCGACGAGAGCTTTTAATTTTGCGAGGACCGGAGTGAATTCCTGGGCGGCATGTTCATAGCCGCGTTGCTGGGTACCGGTGGGGGCCGAGGTGGTGAACCACAGCGCGCCGACCAGGCCTTGCACCTGACTGAAGAGGGAAATTGCCGCCGGCTCCTGGTATTTGGCGCGGACCTTGTCGCCGTTCAACGCCACCTCGAGGTCCTTGAGCTGCTGATCGAGTTCCTTGGTGCGGACCAGCAAAACGGACTTTGCCGCCGGCGCATCGTCGATGGCCTTGGCGAGGGAATCGAGCCGATGGCGGGTCTCCTTGGCTAATTCCACCGAACCCAGCACGGCGCGCTGCAGGTGCGCGATTTTTTTCGCGAACTCGGCCACTTTGGCGCGGTCGGGGGCGGGCAGGCTGGCGGTGCCGAGAATTTCCGTGGTGAAGCTCACCGGCTCACCGAGCTTCGTGACCTGACCGTCCACGCGTTTCTCCAGCGTGACGGTGTAGCTGCCCGGGAGGGCGAGGGGTCCCCGCGGGGGCGGCGAGAAGATATCCTCCTCCTCGTCGGTTTTAAGCTGGACCGGTTGGGCGGACGGGTAGCGGAGATCCCAGGCCACGCGCTGGAAGCCGGCCTTGACGGGACCCGTGAGCCGGCGCACGACATTGCCGCCGGCATCGGTCACGGTGAGCAAGAGGGCCGGCGCTTCCTCGCGGTCCTCCTTGACGAGCATATCCCAGGAGGGAACCGGGACATCACCACCCTTGGCCGAGATTTTCTTTTCCGCGGCCTGCCGGATTTTCTTCGCCGGCTTCAGCTCCTCCTTGAGGTAATAGTTGAAAACCGCGCCGAAGGGCGGATTCGGGGCCGCATAAAAGGCCGCGCCCTGGAATGCCTTTTCGCGCAGCCCGAGCGGCGCCGTGGGGATGAACATCCAGGCTTTCTTCACCGGCAAGAGCGCGGCCTCGCGCGCCAGCAACTCATCGGTCGCACGGCGGATCGCCGTCAGGTCGTCGAGAATGAAAAAGCCGCGACCAAAGGTGGCGATGACGAGATCACCTTCGCGTTTTTGGACCACGAGATCGCGCACGGCGATGGTGGGCAGGCCGCCCTTGAGTTGGACCCAGCGCGTGCCGGCGTCGGGCGAGAAGAAGAGGCCGAACTCCGTGCCGCAGTAGAGCAGGCCGGCTTTCTCCGGATCTTCGGCGATGGTGTAGACCGTGCCGCGCGCGGGGAGGTCACCGGTGATCGCCGTCCAGGTCTTGCCGCGGTCGCTGCTCTTGAGCACGTAGGGTTTGAAGTCGCCCAGCTTGTGGTTGTCGAAAGTGGCGTAGACCGTATTCGCATCGTGCGGCGACGGTTTGAGGTCGGAGACGAAGGTGTTGGCGGGAATGCCGTCGAAGGCCTCGACCTTGCGCCAATTCTTGCCGCCATCCTCGCTGATGCTGACCAATCCGTCGTCGGTGCCGACGTAGAGCAGACCCTCGGCCTTGGGCGACTCCGCGAGCGCGACGATGTTACCGTAGAAAGAAGTGGAGGCGTTGCGCGCGACGGCGTCGACGCTCCAGACGCGGCCCATCATCTTCAGTTGATTGCGGTCGATCTGCCGCGTGAGGTCGGGGCTGACCGGCGTCCAGTGGTCGCCGCGGTCGTCACTCCGGAAGAGGCGCTGCGCGGCGAAGTAGAGCCGCGTGGGGGAGTGCGGGCTGATCTTGAGGGGCGCGTCCCAATTGAAGCGGAGCGGGGCCTCGCCCGGGCCGGCCAGCGGTTGAATGTCCACCTGCTCGCCCGTTTTCCGATCGAAGCGAACGAGGCCGCCATTCTGCGACTCAGCGTAAACCAGGTTCGGATTGGATGGATCAACCGCGCTGTAGAAGCCGTCGCCGCCGGTGGTGACAAACCAGTCGGAGTTGATGAGGCCGTGTTCGGAGGTGGTGCGCGACGGGCCGCCGAGGCTGAAGTTGTCCTGTGTGCCGCCGTAGACGTAATAGAACGGTTTGCTCTCGTCCACCGCGACCCGGTAGAACTGCGCGACGGGCAGGTTGGCCATGAAGTGCCAGTTGCCGCCGCGATCCCACGATTCGTAGAGGCCGCCGTCGTTGCCGTTGAGGAGGTGGTCCGTGTTGGCCGGGTCGATCCAGAGCGCGTGGTTGTCGACGTGCTTGTATTTTTCGCCGAGCCGCTTCCAGGTCTTGCCGCCGTCCTCGGTCACCTGGTTGTAAGTATCCATCGAATAAAGCCGTTCGAGTTTCTTCGGGTCCGGGATCAGCTCCTGATAGTATTGGGGCCCGCCGGGGCTGTAGTCGCCGATCCGGGTCCAGCTTTCGCCGCGATCGGTCGAGCGATAGGTGCCGCGATCTTTGGGGTCGGTGGCCTCGATCAGCGCCGTGAGGACATCGGGATCGACGGGCGACACGGCGAGGCCGATACGGCCGAGGTCGGCCTTGGGGATGCCCTGGCTGAGTTTGCGCCAGGTCACGCCCGCATCGGTCGTCTTCCAAATGGCGCCCTCGGGACCGCCGTGCACCATGCCCCAGGTGTGGCGTTGCCGCTGATAGGCGGTGGCGTAGAGGACATTCGAGTCCCGCGGATCCATCCACAGGTCGGAGGCGCCGGTGTTCTCGGAGATGGTGAGCGAAGCCTGCCAAGATTTGCCGCCGTCGGTCGTCTTATACACGCCGCGCTCGCCGCCGGCCTGCCAGAGCGGGCCCTGGGCGGTGACATAGACCCGGTCGGAATTGCGCGGATCGACGACGATCTTGCCGATGTGCTCGGAGGTCTTCAGGCCGGTGTTGACCCAGTGGGCGCCGCCATCGAGCGACTTGTAGACGCCGTCGCCGTAGGAGACACTGCGCTGCGAGTTGTTTTCCCCGGTGCCGACCCAGATGACGTTCGGATTATTCGGATCAAGGGTCACGCAACCAATCGAATAGGAGCCCTCGGCGTCAAAGATCGGCGTCCAGGTCGTGCCGGCGTTGACGGTTTTCCACACTCCGCCCGAGGCCACGGCGACATACCACACGCTCGGCCGGCCCGGGACGACGGCGAGGTCAATGATGCGGCCGGAGGTGAGGGCCGGTCCGATTTCGCGCAGCTTGAGGCCTTCGAAATTATCGGCGGAGAAGGGCGCCGGTGGCGTGTCAGATTTTTCCTTCTCGGGCTCCTTGGTCTGGGCCGTGAGGGCGGGCAGGAGTAATGCGGACAGGAAGAGGGGTATGATTTTTTTCATGCGGTTTGGGGTGACGGATGGGTCGGGCCGGGCCAGGCGGCCCCGACGGAAGGGAGGGAAACAGCCAGAAGTTTGGTCCGGTCCCGGGGTGAAACCAACGCTAAATGCGGCGGGCGACCGTCGCGCGTAACGGAATTTCCCGCGGATGACGCGGATCAGCACGGATCAAGGCGTTAGAGATAAAACCCGGTTCCTCGCTGTTTTCAGTGAGTGAAGGTTCGCGCGAGGCCCCCAGCCCCGGAAGAGTTAACCACTAATGGCTTAATCCCAAGGATGAAGCCTTGAAGGTGTGCTCCGACTGATCGTCTCCGCCACTGGGTTTCGGGGGCCGGCTAATTGCCGGCAGAATCTCAGTCTGCGATCAGCCGACCCCCGGAACTTATCCCGGAGACGATTAGTCGGAGGGGTGAGCTAAAGTTTCGCCGTTTGGCGGGTGGAGGGCCGGTCTCCGCACCGGCCGCAGGCGATAGCCAGTCCACCAGCCCGGACGGCGGCCGGTGCGTCAGCCCGGACGGTACGGAGACCGGCCCTCCAGCGATTTCTCGCGAACACGCGTTGAAAACACTCCCTATCTGTGTGTAGTTGTGTGCATCTGTGGTTCAACGGCATGATCCCGGCTTATTGCTTTGCCTGTGCGGCCTAGCCCGGATATTTCACACTCTTCTCGCAACCGAAACCACACCCTGTACCAAATCTTTTTCCGCATTCACGGCTGTTCGGGATATGCGGGCTAGGATTGCTTTCACAAGTTTCCTCTTTTGATCACGCCGACCCCATCGCATATTGCCGGGCAGTTTCAGCAAACCTTTGGCCGGGCCCCCGCGCTCATCGCGCGCGCCCCGGGCCGGGTGGAATTCATCGGCAACCACACCGATTACAACGGCGGAGCGGTGCTCGGCGCGGCGATCGACCGTTACGTCTGGGCCGCCGCCGCCGCCAACCCCACCGGTCGCCGCCGCCTGTTCAGCACGCAGGGATCCTCCGTGCTCGAGTTGCCGGATGATCCTGCGACCCGCGTCACGGGATCGGATGCCTGGGCGAATTACCCGCTGGGCGTCTGGCGCAGCCTGCGTGATTTCAATCTGCCCCAGCCGGCGGGCTTCGATCTGCTGGTGACTTCCGATCTGCCCCCGGGCGCCGGGCTCAGCAGCAGCGCGGCCCTCGAACTGGCCGTGGCGCTGGCGCTGCTGGGCATCGCCAACGCCCCGGTCCTCGAACCGGCCCAGCTCGCCGCGCTCGGGCGCCACGCGGAGAACAAATACGTCGGCGTGCCCTGCGGCATCCTCGATCAGGGCACGAGTGCCTTTGGCCGTGCCGGCCACCTCGTGCACATCGACTGCCGCGGCCCGGCCTTCTCCCTTGTGCCCTTTCCCGGGTCGGCGCATCTCTGGATTTTCAACACGCGGGAAAAGCACGCGCTGATCGACGGCCTCTACGCGACCCGTCATCGCGAGTGCCTCGCCGCGGCGCAGGCGCTGGGCGTCGCGCTGCTCGCCGATCTCACGCCGGCACAGCTGGCTCTGCTCGAGCATAAACTCGCTCCGGTCCTGGCGCGCCGGGCCCAGCACATCGTCGAGGAGCACGCGCGGGTGCACGACACGGTGGACGCCCTGCAGCGGGGCGACCTGGCGATGGTCGGCCGGCTGCTCACGGCGTCGCACCGCAGCTCGCAGCATTGGTTCGAGAACAGCACGCGGGCGCTCGACCAGCTCGTGGACCTGCTGGAGAAACACCCGTCCGTGTTTGGCGCCCGGCTGACCGGCGGCGGCTTCGGCGGCGCGGTGATGGCGCTGACGCGCGACACTTTTACGGAGCAGGACGCGCAGGAAATTGCCCAGCGCTCCAGCTCCGCGGAACACGGTGCGCCGCAACTGCTGCATCTGCAGAGCGCCGACGGGGCGCAGATTATCTGGCGTGCCTGACGCGGAGGGCGGAGCCGTCCCGCAGGACCGGCTGAACAGCCGCTAGCCCGGATATTTCATGCTTTGCTCTCCAGCGAAACCCCCGAGGGTTCAGAGATTCGTCCGGCCGTTGTCGGCGCCATGGCATCCGGGCTGATGACAAAACCGCCAGGCGGTTTTGCTTTTTAGCCCGCATTTCCTGCCCGCTTTCGATGCCACGCGGTCCATCCGTAGTTGGACGAACATAAAAGTCGCTCGGAGTGTGAAATATGCGGGCTAGCCACAAAAGGCACAGCAGGAGCAAAATTTCATATCTGCTTCTGCGCCTTTTGTGCCTCATGTGGCTAAAATGGATTGTTCCTGAATTGGGCCAAGCAAACGGCTGCATAATAAATTAATGCGCTCCAGAAAAAATGAAGGCGGGCCATCAGCCCCGCGAGTTACTGGCTTTTTTTCCCGGCACTGGCCGGCTGGTAGGGCGGCAGCGGCGGGGGCGGGGGCGCCTGGGACGATGGCACCGGTTTGCCGTCGAAGGTGCCGGGCTCCATGATTTCGACGCGGGTGCCATCGGGGTCGAAGTAATTGATCTGCCGCTTGCCGTTCACGCCGGTTTTCATGGCGTCGGGTGGCCTGCAACCGTCGGGCAGCGCCCGGCCCCGGAGGATTTCGCCCGACTGCGCAACGTTGTCCACCTCGAGGCAGATGTGGTGCTTGCCCAGCAGGGTCTCCCGTTTCGGCGGCTGGTTGTAGAGCATGAACTCGATGTAGTCCTGGCCGTCGGGCACCTGCAGGTTCACCCAGGTGAGCAGCTTGCCGGCGCCGCCGCGCCAGATTTCCCGGAAGCCGAGGATGTCGCCGTAGAATTTCAGCGAGGCATCGAACTGCCCGACCATGATGCCCACGTGACTCATCCGGGTGGAGATGCGGGTGTCGGGGAGGAATTTGCCGGCCTCGCGTTTGGTCCAGCCGTCCGGCAGATACTCGACGATCTCGACGGTGTTGCCGTTGGGATCCTTGATGAAATAGTTCTTGTTGCCGATCTTGCCGACGGCGGTCTTGGCCGGCACCTCTACGCCCATGGACTGCAGATAGAGGCGCATGGCCTCGGCGTCATCCGTTTCAATGGCGAGGTGGAAGAGCCGGTCGGCCTCGGGCGAGACCTCGGATCCGGGGAAGAGCTCCACGGTCTGGCGGTCGTTGATTTTGATCCAGACGAGCTCGCCGCCATTCTGGCGCGGCATGGAAAACGGCGAGGCGTAGCCGAGGAAGCCCTCGTAGAACGCCCGGGCCTTGGCCAGGTCGGTGACGTAGAAGGCGGCGTGAGAAATACCGAGAATCCGTGGCCGCTTTAGGTCGGTGGCAGCAAGGACCAGCGTGGGGGCAACCAACAGGAGGAGTAGTCGGATCAAGCGAGACATAAGCATGGGGGAGATTAGTATCGGCTTTATTTTCAGGTGGCAATGTCGGCGGGCCCGCAGGGGCTCAATCAAACCACTCGTCGTCCGGATCGAAGGCCGGGATGGGAATGTTGACGAGGCGCAGTTTCCCGATGGCGCGGTGCCGGCAGCCGGGCTTGATCAAAATGGTGGTCAGGGTTTCACGGGATGCAGCTCCCCGTCGAGCTGCAGGTGGCCCTCGCCTTCCAGCACGAGATAGATTTCCGTGAGCTTTTTGTGGTAGTGCGTGCGGACTGAAAGGCCATTGGGAGTGTCTTCAATCGCGGGGTTCTCCGCCGGGTTGCCAACGGAAGGGCCGGTCTCCGCACCGG